>JAQUUM010000091.1 GCA_028693885.1 Bacilli bacterium | reverse complement strand
TCAGAAATGCAACTACTTCAGAAATAGAAATAGTTTGGGGAACAGGAATTAATTTTGAAATCGAAGGAGAATTGATTGTAACAGTTATTGCAACTGGTTTTGATCAATCAAAAATTGATATAGAAACTGAAGAAAATGTTGTGACTCCTCCAATTTATGGACCAAGATTATCTCCTCAACAAGAAACGGAAGAAAAACCACTTGTTAGCGAACCAGAACCAGTTTCACAAGAAAATGAAATGAGTACTGAAGAAAATTCTTTTGAAGAGGCTAAAAATGAGACGCCTATACAAGAAGTAAAACCTAAAAAACATTCTTTTCCAGCTTGGCTAAGAAGTAAGTTTAAATAAAATGAGCGCTTCAACACATTGTTGAAGCGTTTTCTCATTTCTTTAATTGACTTTAATATTTAAAAGTATTAACATATAGATACAGAGTAGTTAGCGAGCGTTAAGTGCCTTACTCATGGGAAGTTGGATAAGGACGAACACTATCGTGGCGATTTGCTAGCGCATCCGCTGTCTTTTTTTGTGCGGATCTCTAATAAATGGAGGTCTTTTTTTATGAATATGAAATCTAAGGTTATGAGAATAACTATACCTGCAATTATGGCTGCATTATCAATCTTACTTGAATTAATAAGTGGCAAAACCGGATGGGCAAAATTTACAATTCACGGAATGCCTTTAATGTTTACTGGGATTATGTTTGGTCCGTTAACAGGTCTTACTACTGGTTTTGTAACAGGATTACTAGTTCAGTTAAATTATCCATTTAGTATAGCTAGTCCTTTTTATGCTATCTCTTATGTGATGTGGGCACTTATTCCTGGTTTGCTTTCAAAACTATTTAAAAACAAGAATTCAGTTTTTTTGATTATTTTATCAGCAATATTTGCAGCAATTTTTGCTAATTTAGCCAATACTGGAGCAACGATGATAGATGCATTATTTGTTGATGGCTCATATTTCACAGTAGCTGCTATTCTTACAAAATGGTCTGCAAGGATTATTACGATGATATTTATGTTTGCACCGAATATATTTTTGCTTGAGAGGTCAATCAATGCTCTTTTTCCTCTTGCAATAGGTGAAGAAATAAGGTTAACTGATTTCACTCACTTACAAATTCCAGAAATCAATAAATTATAAAAAAAGATGATTAGTATTTATAGATACTAGTCATTTTTTGAAATCGTTATTAATATAAAAATATTGAAAAAAATATAGTAAAGTGTTATAATATAATGAGTTTGGAGGCTGTACAATGAAAAAGAAATTAGTAATGTTAGCAATCATGGATGGGTACGGACTAAGAGAAGAAAAATATGGAAATGCGATATATGAAGCAAAAACTCCAAATTTAGATTTCCTATTTAAAAATTATCCAAACATTAAATTGGGAGCTAGTGGTTTTGACGTAGGTTTACCAAATGGACAAATGGGGAATAGTGAAGTTGGCCATCTAAATATAGGAGCTGGAAGAGTAGTCTACCAATCTTATACTAGAGTAGATTTGGCAGTAAAGGAAGACAAATTAATAAAAGTTAATGCAATAGCACAAGCAATAAACCATTCAATTAACAATGGGTCAAAACTTCATATAATGGGCTTACTATCAGATGGTGGTGTGCATTCTCATATGAGTCATATGTTTTATTTAATCGAAAAAGCTGTAGCTTTAGGTGTAAAAGATGTTATCGTACATGCTTTTTTAGATGGAAGAGATGTACCTCCGAGTTCTGCAATTGAATATTTGGAAACTTTGAAGCGAGTAATTGCAAAAGCTATTGGTAGTCGAATTGGTGTAGTTAGTGGAAGATATTATGCTATGGATAGAGATAAGAACTATAATAGAGTTCAACTAGCTTATGATGCCTTAGTACATAACAAAGGATCCAAAAATGAGGCTATACAAGGTATAAAAGATTCATATTTAAAAGGTATTACAGATGAATTTGTTATACCGTTCATAACTAGTGATAATAGTAATATTGAAAATAATGATGCAGTTATTTTTGCAAACTTTAGACCTGATAGAGCAATTGAGATTGCTACTGCGATAACAAATATAGAAAAAACTACAATTAAAGGTGGTAAAAAATTCGATAACCTACTTTTTGTTTCAATGATGCCATATAGTGAAAATGTAAAAGGTTTAGTAGCGTTTGACACGCAAGACTTGAATAATATTTATGGTGAAGTTATTGCTAAAAACAATCTTAAGCAATTAAGAATCGCTGAAACTGAAAAATATGCTCATGTAACATATTTCTTTGATGGGGGTGTTGAACGTGATTTTCCAGGAGTAAAAAGAATTTTAATTCCTTCTCCTAAAGTAGCAACTTATGATTTGATGCCTGAAATGAGTGCTTATGAGGTTTGTAATGAAGTAGTTAAGGCAATTGAATCAAAAGAGTTTGACACTATTATTTTAAATTTTGCAAACTGCGATATGGTTGGGCATACTGCTGTTAAAGATTCGGTTATAAAAGCTGTTGAAGTAGTAGATGAATGTATGGGTAAAGTATATAAAGCTATTAAAAATGTAGACGGAATATTGCTAGTTACAGCAGATCATGGGAATGCTGATAAAATCTTAGATGAGAATGGAAAGCCTTTTTCTGCTCACACTACAAGTCCGGTGCCTTTTATACTAGTTAATTGTGATAAAAAATTAGAAAGTTGTGGTAATCTTGGAGATATTGCTCCAACGATGTTAGAATTATTAGGTATTAATAAACCAGTTGAAATGACTGGTAAAAGTTTAATAAAAAAATAAAAAAGGAGAATTAAAAAAATGCCGTTTATTAGAGAAATTTATGCAAGAGAAGTGTTAGATTCGCGTGGTAATCCTACTATTGAAGTAGAAGTTGAAACAGAAAGTGGAGCTTTTGGAAGTGCTATAGTACCATCTGGTGCATCTACAGGAGAACATGAAGCTGTAGAATTAAGAGATCAAGATAAAAGCCGTTATTTAGGTAAGGGCGTATTAAAAGCAGTCCAAAATGTTAATGATTTAATAGCTCCAGAAATTCTTGGATTAAATGTATTTGAACAAAATTTTATTGACAAAATCATGATTGAATTAGATGGAACTCCAAACAAATCAAAACTAGGAGCTAATGCAATTTTAGGTGTATCAATGGCAGTCGCTAAAGCGGCAGCTGATGTATGTGGGTTGTCACTTTACAATTATTTTGGTGGATTTAATGCTAAAGAATTACCAGTTCCAATGATGAATATTATAAATGGAGGATCTCATGCAGATAATAATGTTGATTTCCAAGAATTTATGATTATGCCAGTTGGTGCATCTTCATTCAAAGAAGCTATTAGAATGGGTGCTGAAGTTTTTCATAGTTTAAAAAGTGTATTAAAAAGTAAAGGTTTAAATACTGCAGTTGGTGATGAAGGTGGATTTGCTCCTAACTTAAAGAGTAATGAAGAAGCAATTATTACAATTATTGAAGCAATTGAAAAGGCTGGGTATAAACCAGGTAAAGATGTTTGTTTAGCTATGGATGTTGCATCGAGCGAATTTTATAATAAAGAAACTAAAAAATATGTTCTTGCTGGTGAAGGTGGAAAAGTTTTCACAAGCAAAGAATTAGTTGATTTTTATGATGGACTATTAAAAAAATATCCAATCGTTTCTATTGAAGATGGTTTAGATGAAAATGATTGGGAAGGCTGGGCTATTTTAACTGAAAAATTAGGTAAAAAAGTTCAATTAGTAGGTGATGATCTATTTGTTACAAATACTAAAATTTTAGAAAGAGGAATTAAAGAAGGTGTTGCTAACTCTATTCTAATTAAAGTTAATCAAATTGGTACTTTAACTGAGACTTTTGATGCAATCGAAATGGCAAAAAGAGCTGGTTATACTGCAGTAGTATCTCATAGAAGTGGTGAGACTGAAGACACAACTATTGCTGATATTGCAGTTGCTTTAAATACAGGCCAAATCAAAACAGGTTCTATGAGTAGAACTGATCGTATTGCTAAATATAACCAATTGTTAAGAATTGAAGATGAATTAGGTAGCGTTGCTAAATATAGAGGAATGGATGTTTTTTATAACTTTAAAAAATAAAATATTTATCCACTATTCGATTGAATAGTGGATTTTTCTCATTTTTATTAACATTTACTACGGAATATGGTATAATAACATAAATAGGAAGGCATTTATGGGGAAAAACAAGCAAAAAGAAATCAATGTTACTAAAATAGAAAATGAAGTTTTAGAAGCAAATCAAAAATTAGATGTAAAGAATAATACTTTTGAAGAAGCTTATAGTGAACAACTTGATTTTGATTTTCGATTTAAATTTGATGATGGTTTAGATAAAAATCAGTTAAAAAATTTAGTGAGAAAGCATTATATTGATTTAGAAAAAAATAAAAATAATTTGATTCAAAAATATTATATTTATAGAATTTTCGAATACTCAATTAGCAAAAAAGATGAATTGGTAAGTTTGCTAGATACAATCGAAACCCATATTTCTTTGATTAATGTGAATTATGAAAAATTAAAAAAGGAAATAGAAAGATACGAGATAGATGATAAACAAATTAGTAGTAATTATATATACGATAGATTGAACCAATTTCATTTATTTAATTTAGATTTAGAAAAGAATTTAGAAGATGTACAAAAAATCTATTATAAGAAACTTAGAGCAGTTTCTTTTAGTATTTGTTCAAACAAAAGTAACGTAGAATTAAATAATCTTGTTTTAAAAATTAAAGAATTTATCTTAGAATATAGAGATCTTGACACTGCGGTTTCTTATATTACATATCATAGTGTAGCTTTGATTAATGATACAGTTAGTCAGATATTAAAAATATTAGATAAAAGAAGTAAAGAAAATTATGATGTGAAATACTTTATAAATTCAGATGTACTAGTATGTTTATCGATGAGTGAATGGATTAATTTGTTTAATAAATTTAAATATGCAATTAATTTATATAACATAGATAAAGATATTTATAAGGAGTTTTATAAATATTTTGATAAATTAGAGTTGTTTTATATAATATTGTTAATAAATTTTGAAAGGGAATCTGATGTTTGAAAGTTTAAAAGTTGATTTGCATATACATTCTAATCTTTCTGATGGTGAACTTTCGCCTAATCAAATTTTTGAAATATCCCAAAAAAGAGGATTAAATGTTATTAGTATAACCGATCATGATTGTATTGATGGAAGTATACTAATAAATAGTAGTGATAAATTAAAAGTTATTATTGGTGCAGAAATGTCTACTATATATAAGGATAATAATGTGCATGTATTAGGGTATTTTAATAACAGAGAAGATGCTATTGAATTTAACAAGATAATTAAAAATCTTCAAATAAATAGAATAGAAAGAGCTAAAAATGTTATTGAATTACTAAAAGTAAAAAAAAATATTGAAATTGATATTAATAATTTGATGTTTTCAAAAAGTATTAATAGAAAAAATATAGCAGATGAAATTATAAAAAAGTATCCTTTCATGAAGAAAAAAGAAGTTTTTAAATTGATTTCAGAAGGTGGAGAATGTTATATTCCTTCATCAAAAATACATACTGCAAAGATGGTTGAATATTTGCATAATCACAATGCTCTAGCAATTATTGCTCATCCTGTTTTAGTTAAAGACTTTGAAATTGCAGAGTTTATTGCTATGGGGATTGATGGTCTTGAAGCAATATATCCTCAAAATACGAAAAAAGATACGATTAGATTGCTTTCTTTATG
>JAQUUM010000090.1 GCA_028693885.1 Bacilli bacterium | reverse complement strand
CTGAAGCTCAAAGAAAATATCGTATGTATCAAAGATATTTAGCAATGGATTATTCAAACGAAAAATAATTATTATAAATAATTAATAAAAGGCGAAGTAATAAGAGTAATCCTCTTTATACTTCGCCTTTAATATTTTAAACTTCTTCTTTTTTGATACAGAATATAGCGTATAACGGAATTGATTTAATAGAGTTTTCAAATCCAAAATTTTTTGTAGAAACTCTAATAGAGTATTTTGGATTGTATCTACTAGTGTAGATAGTTAGACTTTTTGATTTTACATTATTAGCAGATTTTACTTCTATTGGAATTGCAGAGCCATTTTTTTGTATCACAAAATCAATCTCTGCTGTTCCGTTTGATTCCCAATAATAAAGATCTATATTATTAGCCTGCAGTTGTTCTGCAACATAATTTTCTGCTAAAATTCCTCGATATTTATCAGAAGTAAGAGAATCAACTAATATTTCATTAGGAGCAATTCCTGATTTATAACAAAGCAATCCTACATCTGAATAATATATTTTAAAAGTATCGATTTGTTTATAAATATTAATGGGGTATTTACCTTCAGTAATTTTTATATTTTCTAGAATAACACAAGCAGCTTTTAACCAACTTAAACTTATTTCATATTCTTTTGCTCTTGCTTTTGCTTTTATTAGATTATATTGAAACTTTGTGTTTTCTTTTGCTAACTGTGAAGGAAGCGAATTAAATACTTCAATACTTTTGATAGTTTTATTAGTATTGGCATATTTTGCCATATCAGAAATATATTGTTCTGATATAGTAGCTTGTTCTGCTTTTACTAAATTGAAGTTTTGATATTCTAAATAGGCTTTAACAGCAGCTGGATATCCACCTACAACTAGATAAGTTTTATATAAACTAAGCGCTTCTTCATGAAGTATTGAATTAAGCGGTGACATTTCTTTGTAGCATTTTTCAATATTGTGTAAGAGATTTTCATTTACATTCATTAGAAATTCTTCAAAGGTCATAGGATACATAGTTAGCATAGTAACTTTACCTACAGGAAATGAAAAGTTACCTCTATTAATAGATAGTCCTAATAAACTACCTGCTGCAATTATATTATATTGAGGGGCTTCTTCATAAAAATATTTCAGAGAAGTTAAAGCTTCTTCGCAAGCTTGAATTTCATCAAAAACAAGTAGTGTGTTGGCTTCTGAAATACTTTGTTTTATATAACTAGCAATTTCTAAGATTATTCTTTTTGGGTCTAAATCTTTAGAGAAAATCTTTGTTAGATTATCTCTATCCCCTTCAAAGTTTAAATAAATAGTATTATCATAATGTATCTTTCCAAATTCTAATAATGCATATGTTTTTCCAACTTGCCTTGCACCTTTTATTAATAATGGTTTTCGATTGTTAGAATTTTTCCATTTAAGTAGTTCTGTTTGAATTATTCTTTTCATTTTTTCTCCTCCTGCTAATAGTATTTATAATAAATTAATACAAAAATCAACTATTATTACACTTTTACGTTGGAAAAAGTGTAGTGCCGTTACACTTTTACTAAGGAATGTTTTTTTGAAAAATAAAAACATCCCTAAAAAAAGTATTAGAGATGTTTAAAGTATCTTATTTTGGGCTAGTAATAATAGGCATTATTACAGGGCGCCTTTCAGTCAGACTATAAATGAAATTACTTAATTCTAATGAGATATAAGTTTTAAGTTGTTTTTGAGTTGTAGTTTTATTATTTTTAAAATAACTATCAAAAAGAGTATTAGCTTTATCTTTAATAGTAGCGATTAAAGTTTCTGAACTTTTTGTATAAATAAAACCTCGGGTAACTATTTTTGTTTCAGCTATTCTTTGATCAAATTTATCTAAAGTAAAGATAGCAGCAAGCATACCATCATCTGATAAAGACTTACGTTCTTTTACTATTTGTTCATCAACTATATTGTTGTTACTGTCGATATAAGTAATGCCTGATGGTACTTGGTAGTTTGAGAAAACTTTGTCTTTAGCAAAAGTTAAAACATCACCAATACTTAGAATAAAACAGTTCTCAGGATTTACTCCAGTTGATATGGCTAGTTCTACATGTTTTTTAAGCATTGAATATTCACCATGAATTGGTACAAAATATTTTGGTCTAGTTAAAACTAACATTAGTTTAAGTTCATCTTGTGAGGCATGTCCTGATGTATGAGTATCTGCAAGAGGACTGTTAATTATAACATTAGCACCTGCTTTAAATAATTTATTAATAGTTCTATTAATACTAGTTTCGTTACCTGGTATGGCAGAAGAAGAAAAGATAATTGTATCTTTTGGTATAATCTTAATATGATTATGAGTTCCATCTGCGATTCTAGATAAAGCTGCAAGTGGTTCACCTTGTGAACCAGTACTTAGTATAGTTAAGTTTTTAGGAAGAATATGTGAGAATTCTTTAACTGAAATAAAGGTTGATAAAGGAGCTTTAATATAGTTTAGTGATTTTCCTACATTAATTGTTTTTTCCATACTTCTTCCAAAAACAATTACTTTACGATTGCTATAAACACTAGCATCAATTATTTGTTGGACTCTATGAACATTAGATGCAAAGGTTGAAATAATAATTCTACCTTCAATGTTTTTAAACATTGATTTAATACTTTCACCAATCTTTTTTTCAGAAACTGAGAAATTTGACTCGTTAGCATTAGTACTATCTGATAATAAACAAAGAACACCTTCTTCAGAATACTTAGTAAGTTTTTTGTAGTCTGCTTGCGGACCTAAGGGTGAAAAATCAAATTTGAAATCACCAGTATGAAGTATATAACCCAAAGAAGTTTTGATAGCAATTCCAAAAGAATCAGGAATGCTATGATTAGTTCTAAAAAAAGAAACTTTGAAGTTTTTAAAATTGTAAATACTATTATCAGAAAATTCAATTATATTAGCGGAAATCCTTCTATATTCAGAAAGTTTACTTTTAAGTAAACCGCAACCTAAACCATTAGAATAAATTGCTGGTATTTTAACTTTAGATAATAATTGGGGAATTCCTCCTATATGATCTTCATGACCATGAGTTATAAATAAACCAACTATCTTTTTTTCGTTTTTTTCTAAATAAGTAAAATCAGGAATAATATAATTAACTCCGTAATTTTCATCAGGGAAAAACATTCCTGAATCAATTATAATAATTTCTTCGCCACATTCAACAATATACATATTTTTACCGATTTCATTTAAACCACCTAAAGCAAAAATTTTTATATTGTTATCATTAAAATAAGGTATTATAGGTTTTTGTTCCATAATTGTTTATGCTTTATACTTCGGTATCATCAACTAGGCTACTACTATTTTCAGGGATTGAAAATGGTTGAGCTTTATTGATTCTATCGATGTATAAAATTCCTTTTAAATGATCGTATTCATGTTGGAAGACAATTGCAAGCAAGTCTTTCATTATGACAGTTTTTTCTTCTATTTCATTTGTAACATAGTTAAAGAAATGAGCTTTGACAGTTATTATTTTAGCTCTATGGACTATGCCTTCAATGACAAATTTTTCAACTGATAAACATCCTTCTCCATCAGGCAGGTATGTTTTTTTTACAGATTCAGAAATAATTTTAGGGTTGATTACTCCAAAGCGTTGAGTTATACCTTTATAGTCAACTAGGTTAATTGAAAACATTTGTTTAGAAATATTTATTTGTGGGGCAGCAAGACCAACCCCTGGTCTTATGTCTAATTCTTTGGCTTTTTTTTCATCATAGCCATTTTCAAGATATTCATCCATTAGATAAAGTGTTTTTATATCCTCATCACTAAGAGGTAAAAAGACCTCTTGAGCTCTAAGTCTTAATGTGGGATGATCATCTTTAATGATGTCTTTATTTGTTAGCATGTGTTTCACCTCATATATTATATTAATACAAATTGAATAAAATTACAACTATTTATTACTTTAATCAATAGTTTAGAAAATAAAACCTGTAATATTTGTTTTTACAGGTTTTAAGTATCTTGATTAATTTATGTCAGATATTTTATTGATATCTAAGTTAATTCTACCATCTTTGATTTCAATAATTCTATCAGCTTTTTCTGCTATATGTCTATCATGTGTTATTACTATAAAAGTGGTTTTTAATTCTTTGTTTATCTTTCTTAATAAATCATAAACTTGTTCAGTTGAATCACTATCTAAGTTTCCTGTTGGTTCATCAGCTAGAATAATTTTTGGATTATTAATTAAGCTTCTAGCAATAGCTACTCGCTGTTGCTGTCCGCCGGACATATTAATAGCTAAATTGTTTTTTACTTTTTGTAGACCTACAATATCAAGTAATTCATTGGCTTTTTGAAGTATTTCATTTGTTATTGTTTTACCTGAAATCCTATAAGGCATTAAGACATTTTCTAAGGCAGTAAATTCTGGTAAAAGATAATGAAATTGGAAGATGAAACCAATTGATTCGTTTCTTAATTTTGAAAGACTTTTTTTTGAAAGTTCTTGAGCGTTAATATTATTAATAATAACATCTCCGCTTGTTGCTTTATCAAGAGTACCTAAGATATTTAAAAGAGTTGATTTACCACTACCAGATTGACCAATAATTGAATTAAATGAACCTTCTTCAAAACTTAGGTTCAAGTCAAATAATACTTGAGTCGGGAATTTTGAATTAGGATTATATATCTTATTAATATTTTTTAGTTCTAATATATTAGGCATTTCTAATCACCTCGATTACTGTTAGTTTAGAAGATTTTCTAGCAGGGATTAAAGCAGCTAGAGTTGATGCTGCTAGTGCGATAAAAGCTGATAATATAATAAAGTCTACTTCGATTGTTAATGGGATTACTGGTTCTCCGTTTGGTTTTAAAGCAAAAGTTGCGAATGAGTAACCAAGGCCAACACCTAGTAGGACTCCAAATATTGCTCCAAAGATTCCTAAAATTAAACCTTCAAATAAGAAAATTAAACTAGCTGTCGAATCTTTAATTCCCATAGCTTTTAAGATTCCTATTTGTTTTGATTTTTGCATTACAGTGATTGCTAATACTGAGGCAATTCCTAAAACTACTGAAATAATAACAAATACTTGAATCATAAGTGATGAAATACTTTGGCCTTGTAAACCACTTAATAATTCAGCATTTTCATCCATCCAGTTTGTAGTTTGAATATTATCTTGAATAAAAGTTGAGTTTAAAGTAAGAGATAATTCTTGAGCATCAAAAACTTCAGAAAGTTGTGTTTCAATTGAAGTAACACTAGAAGTTATTTGCAAGATGCTTTGAATAGTTGAAAGACTTGAAACACCCCAAGTTGAGTTGATTATTGCTACATTAAAATCAAAGAAACCTGATATTGTTAGAGGATATTTGATTGTTGCGAATTCAAAATCGATTACATCACCAACATTTACGCCTAGATCTTCTTTAAGCGATGCGCCTAGCAATATTTCGTTATCTAATAGGGGTAAATTGCCCTCTGTTAGTTTTTTATCGAAATCGTATATCTTATTTGCTTCTGTAAAATTAAAACCTCTAAAACGAATTTCTTTTTTTGTAGCTATATCTTTTTCTAAGATTCCGCCAATGTCAATAGTAGGAGATGCAATTGTAATAGCTGCTGATTGTTGCTTGATTGTAGTTAGTAATTCTTCATAGTCAGTAATAAATGTATCATCTGTTTTTGTAAAAGTTATATGTGAAGAAGAGCCAATTGTTGAGTCAACTAAACTGTCTTGCAAACCGCTTATTAAAGAACC
>JAQUUM010000089.1 GCA_028693885.1 Bacilli bacterium | reverse complement strand
GAGGATATCTCCTTCTTCAACCTCAACTAAATAACTATCAACTGAAATTGAAATAGTTGCATCAGTTCCTAAATTATTACAACCAACTAACATTAAAAATACAAATAAAATTACTCCTAAAATAACTTTTTTCATACTAATACCTCTTATTCAATTTGTTAACAATATTATATCACATTATAACATTTTTTTCTAAAACAACTTTTTAAAAAAACATTAGCAATAACAAAAAAGCGCTAAAAGCGCTCTTTTGTTATTGTTCTTCAGGTGTATCTTCTGCTACTTGCCTAGAAATAGTAGGATGACCTAGATCAAATTGTTTTATCTCTTTTCTTTTTGCAAAACATATTGTTCCAATATTTTCTTTTTTAGAAACAATAATTCCTTCTCCAAAAAACTTATGAACTATTTTATCTCCCACTTCATACACTGAACTATCTTTCTTTTCTCCGTTAAGTGCCTTTATGCTTTGTTTAATCTTTTGTTTTTCTGATGCTTTACCTTGAGCAAATTCTAATAAAAATCTAGATTGCTTACTATTAACATAAGAACCATAAATCATTCTTCTTCTTGCTGTCATTAAATACAATCTCTTTTTAGCTCTTGTACAAGCAACGTATGCTACACGTCTTTCTTCTTCAATCTCATCAAAACTTTCTTGTTTATAAGCATTCGGGAAAATTCCTTCTTCTAAACCAATTAAAAAAACATAAGTAAACTCTAAACCTTTGATTGAATGAATTGTAGAACAAGTAACTCCTTCATAAGTTTCATTTTGGTTTCTTAATTTATCATCAGCTAAAATTGCTTCATCAAAGGCTTCTTGAAGTTTATTAGCTTTTGTATCTATTACACCATTATCATCAATGGTTACTAAGATACTTTTAAACTCCATAATATTTTCTTCTTTATCCTGACTTTCATCTTCATTTTGAATCATTTCTAAATAGCCAGTTTTAAATAAGATTTCATCATATAAGTCAACTAAAGGTGTAGTTTCTAATCTTGAAGAAAAATCTTTAATCATATCAATAAATTTAATAATTTCTTCATATTTCTTACCAGTTATAACGCCTTCTAATTCTTTAATAGTTTCAAATAAGCTTTTATTTGATTTTTCAAAAAACTCTTCAATATGGCTAATCGTTGCTTTGCCTATTTTTCTTGAAGGTTCATTAATAACTCTTTTAAAACTATATAAATCATCTGGATTAACAATTAATCTAAAGAACGCAATAATATCTTTAATTTCTTTTCTTCTTAGATAAGAAAACCCACCATATACTTTATAAGCAATGTTTTCAGCTACTAAAGAAATTTCTATATTTCTTAATAAAACACTATTACGATAAAGCACTGCTATTTCTTTAGGTCTAACCCCTTTTTTGATTAATCCACTTATAACATTAGCTATATAGTTAGCTTCATCTCTTTCATCAGCTGCTTGGTATACTACTATGTCTTCATCAAATCCTTTGATTTGTGAGAATAGTTCTTTCTTTTCTCTATTTAGATTATATGAAATCAATCTATTACAACCATCTAATATCTTTTGACTTGAACGATAATTTTCTTCTAATTTAAAAGTTTTTACATCTTTAAAATCTTTTTTAAACAAACTAACATTTTCGTAATTGGTTCCTCTAAAACTATAAATACTTTGATCATCATCTCCAACTACAAAAATATTTCCTCTTTTTTGAGCTAACATCTTAATGATTTCATATTGAACTATTGAAGTATCTTGAAATTCATCAACTAATATATAGTGATATATATCTTGGTATTTTTCTAAAACTTCTTTATTAGTTTCAAATAATTTTTTCACTTTTAAAAGTAAATCTTCAAAATCAAGTAAATTATTTGATTTTAATTCTTCCTCATAAATCAATCTTAAACGTTCTTCTTTTGGTTCATTCATTTTAGCTAATGTACATTTAGCATAATTAAGACGTTTTTGAAAAGCTCTAGGATTATTTAGCCTTTTTTCTACATCAGCATTATCTAATACTTCTTTAATTATTTTTTGTTGCTCATCTTCATCAATAATTTGAAAACTTTTTTTATAGCCTAAATGATGTATTTCACGCCTTAAAATTCTAGCACACCAAGAATGAAATGTTGAGATAGTCAAACGAGGAGCTTCAATTGGAGCTAAATCGTTTAAGCGCTCTAACATTTCTTTTGTTGCTTTATTAGTAAAAGTAATCGCTAAAATGTTTTCTGGAGCAATGTTCTTTTCAACTAACATATAAGCAATTCTATAAGTTAGCGTTCTAGTTTTACCACTACCTGCTCCTGCAAAAACTATTACAGCCCCTTCAGTTTCTATTGCAGCTTTCTTTTGTTCTTCGTTTAATTTATCTAACACAATAATTTTTCTTCCTCACATTTTATTTAAAAGATGATTTTAAAGAAACTATTTTATTTAAAACTACTTCCTCATCAGTTGATGTTTTATCAACTGTATAATAACCATCTCTTATTAATTGAAATTTTTCTTCAATCTCATATTTTTTATCTTCAATAAAACCATTATATACTTTCCAAGAATCTTTATTAAATCTTGATATTATATCTAAGTTTTCTTCTTCAGTAGCAGCTTCATTTAATAAAGAATCAAATTCATTAAATTTAGCTTTCTTTGAAGTTGTTGCTTCGCAAAAATGAATTGTTCCATTAGGCTTTCTTCCATCAAATCCACTATTAGATTTTGTAAGCGGATCATATGTACAAAGAAGCTCTACAATTTCACCTGATTTATTATAAACAACATCATTACATTTTATGAAATATGCTCCAAATAATCTAACTTCAAGATTTAAAGCTAATCTCTTAAAATGTTTATTTGGTTTTTCTAATAGAAAATCTTCTTTTTCAATATATAAATGCTTTGAAAAAGCGATCTTTCTACTGCCTAATTCTAAAGCTTCAGAGTTGTTATTTATTTCTAGATATTCAACTTTATCATCTGCATAATTAGTAAGTGTTACTTTCAATGGTTCTTTAATTCCCATTATACGATTAGTTTTTAATTTTAAATCTTCTCTTAAGAAATGATCTAACATATCACGTTCAACTGTAGCGTTAGTTCTTGATAAACCAGTTTCAATAATAAAATTAATAATAGCATCTTTAGTATAGCCTCTTCTTCTTAAACCAACTAAAGTAGGCATTCTAGGATCATCATATCCAGTTACCAATTTACTTTCAACTAATTGCTTTAAATATCTTTTACTCATAATGGTATTAGTAATACTTAATCTTCCGAATTCTATTTGTTTTGGAGTATGTTTGGTTTCACAATTAGCCACAACCCAATCATATAAAGGACGGTGATTATCATATTCTAAACTACATAGTGAATGAGTAATACCTTCAAAAGCATCTTGTAAAGGATGAGCAAAATCATACATTGGATAGATTACCCATTCATTGCTTGTTTTATGGTGCGGAATATCTAGAATTCTATAAAGCACAGGGTCTCTCATATTAATATTAGAACTTGCCATATCAATTTTAGCTCTTAAAACTCTTTCACCTGGTTTATAAAGTCCTTTTCGCATATTCATAAACAACTCTAAATTTTCTTCAACACTTCTATCTCTATAAGGAGAATTGATTCCAGGAGTACTCAAAGTGCCCCTATATTTTGAAGTTTCTAAAGCATTTAAGTCACAAACATATGCTAAAGATTTTCTAATTAAAAGAAGCGCTTTTTCAAATGTTTCTTCGAAATAATCTGATCCATAAAAAACATTATCTGGTTTAAACCCTAACCATTCAATATCTTTAATAATTGCATCTACAAAAGAAGCATCTTCTTTAGCAGGGTTTGTATCATCAAATCTTAAATTAGTTTTTCCGTTAAAAGTTTCTGCTAATGCAAAGTTAGTAACCATCGCTCTTGCATGTCCAATATGTAAATATGCATTGGGCTCTGGCGGAAATCGCGTAACTATCTCTTTGACTTTTCCTTCTTTTAAATCACTTTCCATTATAGCTTTTATAAAGTTGTTCATTTCTATCTTCATATGCTTTCCTTAATTACCTCTACTGTTTCAATACTTGAAACATTTATATGTTTTTTAAACATTTCTTTTGTTTTTAAAATTATTTCTTCTTTATCACATTTATCAAAACAAATTATCATTAATAATAATTTTTTTGTATCAGCTGTAATTGCTGTTCTTAAGGTATCACTAGTTGGTGATCCAAATGCACCTTCACTATCACAGTACAGTGGGATATTACTGACATTAATAATTCCCCTACCAATACCTTCATAAATATCAGATTCTAATCCTCGTCTAATATAAACATCACCTTTGATTTTATCAAAGTCTAATAAGGCTGTTGATCTTTTTAATTCAATTGATAAAAGATTCCCTAAATCAACAACATCAGAAATTCTATATAATTTATTTTTTTTAACTAACCTTCTAAGTAAAGACTCACAAGCAAGACGATATCTACTTGGATCTTTTCCTAAAGCTTTGTAAGAATTTCTTGCTGCTTTAATTTCTTTAATCTCTAGTACTTCTTCTAAAGTATAACTTTTTTCTATTAATTCTTCATAATAATTAATTAAAGCCTCAAGATGGCTACTATCATTAACACTAATAGCCATCTTAAAGGCAATTACATCAAAATCTAGAAGGACATCGCTTATACTTTTAGTAATCTTTATTATCATAAATATTTTTTATTTTCGTCTTTATACCAACTCAAATATTTTTCTTTAGCTTTTCTTTGATCAACAATAGTTCTGATTTTTTCTTTATACTCTTTTAGTAATTCATTCATCTTAGCTCTATCTTTTAAACTGCGTTTATAAATCTTAACATCCTCATAACGATCAAAATCTTTAACGATGTTTTCGATATAATCTTTTTTAGAAGCCAAAGCTTTTTCTTCTTTTAAAGAATCTTCAATATTAGCTCTTAATTTTAATGCTTTCATTCCTAGTGGTTCTGAAACATTTTCTAAATCTCTTTGATATTTTAAAGTTTTTACTTTTTGATTTTCTACTAAAAGAATTAATTTATTTAAGTTAAATAAATAACTTTGGAATTCTTTCATGGCTTCACTTGAATCTTTTAATTCATTTTCAAAACTCTTTTGTTTTTTCAATTCTTCTTCAAGTTCTAAAATCTTTTCATTAGTCAAAGTGAAATCAACACTTAAAAGTCTAATATCATTTTCAATCTTTTGAATATCATCTTTAACAACAACGGCTTTATCAGTAAATAGTTGTTTGTTTTCATCTTTAGCAATAGGTTCTTCTTTAGATGTAGATTTTTCAACTATAACTGGCTTAGTTTCTTTTTTAACTATATCTTGTGCTTGCCATTTACAGAAAGATTCTTTATCTACCATTTCAAGTTCTGCAAGTAACGCTTCGTATTTTACTTCATATTCTGCTCTTTCACTTTTAGAAACTTTTATTTCATATAGAATTTCATCTTTCATGATTCCATATTCAGAATCAGAAATTAATTTTTGTTCCTTACGAGACTGAATGTTAATCAACTTTTCTTTATATTCAGCTTCAGTTTCTAAATAATCTCTTATAATTTTAGCATTTTTTGAAATCTCAGCATTTAACACATCTTTTTGTGATACTGTTTTTTCGACTGCTTCAATTTTACTAGGATTCTTAAGCAATTCTAATTGCTTAATCAAAGCATCTATTTGACTTTGAACTCCTAATGATAATTTCTCTAAGGCCTCATATTTAGCTTCAAGTTTAACATACTTTGTTTCAAGCGTTGAATTTTTTTCTGAAACTTCTTTATTAGC
>JAQUUM010000088.1 GCA_028693885.1 Bacilli bacterium | reverse complement strand
ACATTCGCTTCATTTGCTATAGCAAGCAAATGTAAAACAGAGTTTGTAGAACAACCCAAAGCCATATCAACAGTTAATGCATTATAGAATGCATCTTCTGTCATTATATCTTTTGGTTTAATATTCTTTCTATAAACTTCCATTATTTGCATTCCAGCATTTTTAGCAAGTCTAATTCTTTCAGCCATTACTGCCGGAATTGTTCCATTTCCTGGCAAAGCCATTCCTAAAGCTTCACATAGACAGTTCATAGAATTGGCAGTAAACATTCCAGAACAAGACCCACATGTAGGACAAGCTCTGTCTTCTACAAATTCTAACTCCTCTAAGGAAATTTTTCCTGCTTTAAACGAACCGATTGCTTCAAAAACGGAATTTAAATCTAGTGCTTTTGAACAATTGTCATTTAAAGAAAGCATAGGTCCACCAGATATGAAAATCGAAGGAATATTTAATCTAGCTGCAGCCATTAGCATTCCAGGAACAATTTTATCGCAATTAGGTATAAAAACCAAAGCATCAAAACAATGAGCTCGTGCCATACATTCAATGCTATCTGCAATAATTTCTCTTGAGGCTAATGAATATTTCATTCCAGAATGTCCCATTGCTATGCCATCACAAATTCCAATCACATTGAACTCCATCGGAGTGCCACCATTAATTAAAACTCCATCTTTCACAGCTCTAGCAATAATTTGAAGATTTGAATGACCTGGAACGATTTCATTAAAGGAATTAACAATACCTACAATCGGTTTATTAATTTGTTCATTAGTGTATCCGTTCGCTTTTATTAAAGATCGATGCGGAGAACGTTCTAGACCTTCTTTGACATTATTACTGTTCATAAATACCCTCTTCTATTTTTTATTTTGCCAACTCATTTTTTCTCTTAATTCTGCACCAACAATCTCAGCTTGGTGTTGTGATTCAATTCTACGACGAGCTAAGAATGAAGGACGATTTGCTTTATTCTCTAAAATCCAATTTTTAGCAAATTCTCCCATTTGAATTTCTGTTAAAACTTTCTTCATTTCTTTTTTTGTTTCTTCTGTAATTATACGGTTACCCACCATATAATCACCATATTCAGCAGTATCACTAATAGAGTATCTCATACCTGCGAAACCACCAGCAAATATTAAATCCACTATTAATTTCATTTCATGTATGCATTCAAAATAAGCATTTTCCGGTTGATATCCAGCTTCAACTAGCGTTTCGAATCCTGCTTTCATCAAAGCAACAACTCCACCACACAAAACTGCTTGTTCTCCGAATAAGTCAGTCTCAGTTTCTTCTCTGAATGTAGTTTCTAAAACTCCACCACGTGCTCCACCTATACCCATTGAATATGCAAGAGCTATTTCTTTGGCTTTTTTTGAAAAATCTTGATATATAGCAATCAAACAAGGAACTCCTTTTCCTTCAAGAAATTGGCTTCTTACAGTATGACCAGGACCTTTTGGTGCAATCATTATAACATCTATATTTTTAGGAGGAATAATTTGGTTAAAATGAATATTAAATCCATGCGCAAAACACAAAGTCATTCCTTCTCTCAAATTCACTTTTACATCTTTTTCATATATAGCAGCCATTTTTTCATCATTAACTAGCATCATAACTATATCAGCTTTTTTTACTGCATCAGCAGTATTCATTACAACCAAACCAGCTTCTTTTGCTCTTGCAGCTGAAGTAGATTCAGGATATAAAGCTACAATGACATCCATCCCACTATCTCTTAAATTAAGTGAATGAGCATGTCCTTGACTTCCATAACCAACTATCGCAATAGTTTTCCCCTTTAACAATGATAAATTACAATCTTTTTCATAAAACATTTTTGCCATTATTTTTTCTCCTTTTTATTTTTTATAATGTTACAAAATTTCTTTTCCATAATTTAAAGCTAATGCACCCGCTCTACACATCTCTAAAATCCCAAACTCTTTAGCTTCCTCAATAAATTTTTCATTAGCTGCAATATCTTCAGTTAGTTCTACAGATATTGATTCATCACTAAAGTCAACTATTCTACCACTGTATTTATTAACCAAATTATTAATTGATATATTTTTACCATGCTCAGTTTTAATTTTTATTAGAACATGTTCCCTAACCAAACTATCATTTAAATCTAAAGCTTTTACTTTTTTTACATCATATAGTTTAAGTAATTGTTTTGAAATTTGATCTCTTACATATTCATCACCATAAACTAAAATAGTCATTCTAGAATATTTTGAATTTTCAATTGGTCCTACCGCTAAACTCTCAATATTATAGCCCCTTCTAGCAAACAAGCCTGCAACTCTAGTCAATACACCAAACTGGTTTGAAACTACCGCAGATATAATAAATTTTTTATATTCCATAAGTTTGCCTCACTTTACTATGATATCTTTAATACAACCACCAGGAGGAATCATTGGTAAAACCTTATCATCCTTATCAATAATACAATCTATTAAAACTGGCGATTCAGTATCAATACATTCTTTAATAGTTCTATCTAATTCTTCTATATTTGTTACTCTATACCCTTTTGCGCCAAAAGCATCAGCTAATTTAACAAAATCAGTCTTTCTATCTAAAATTGTTGAAGAATATCTTTTATCATAAAACGCAGATTGCCATTGCCTAACCATCCCCAAAACGCTATTATTCATCAAAATAATTATCAAAGGCAAATTTTGAGAAACAGCAGTAGCTAATTCATTCAAATTCATTCCGAAACTTCCGTCTCCTGTAAATAGAATAGTCCGCTTTTTATTTACACCAATGCAACTTCCTATAGCTGCTCCCATACCAAATCCCATTGTACCTAGTCCGCCAGAAGTTATAAACGTTCTAGGCTTTTGAATTTTATAGTACTGTACAGCCCACATTTGATGTTGGCCTACATCCGTAACAACAATAGTATTATCATCTGCATAATTGTTTATTGTTTTTATTATATTCTTGGCAACCATTATATTATCACTAGGTTCATTTTTTTCTTGTTCTTTTTTATATTCATCAACTTCATTCAACCAAGCTTTGTTTTCAATTTTCGGAGTTTTAGAAATTAATATTTTAAGGATTTCATAAACATCTCCAGACATCCCTACATTTGGTCTAATATTTTTACCAATTTCTGCTGGGTCTATATCTATATGTATAATAGAAGTATCCTTAGTATATTCAGCTTTATTTCCTGTTGCCCTATCACTAAATCTAACACCAACAGCTATTATTAAATCGGACTTAGCGTGAGCCATTGATGAACAATATTTACCATGCATTCCAGTCATACCTAAATTTTTTTCGTATGAATTAGGAATAGCTGAAATACCCATCATGCTCGTGCCAATTACTGCATCAATTTTATCGGCAAGTTCTATTAACAAATTGCCAGAATTAGAAAAGACAGTACCACCACCACAATATATATACGGCTTTTTAGCTTTTTTTATTAAATTTACTGCTTCATTTATTTTTTCTTCATCAAAATCAACTAGCGCATTATCTTTAATAATAGGTTGATCTAATTTCCCATTATATTCGCACATTCCCGATTGAACGTCTTTTGGAATATCAATTAATACTGGTCCTGGTCTTCCCGTAGAAGCAATTGCAAACGCTGTATTTACAGTATTTGCTAATTCTTCAATATTTTTTACCATAAAACTATGTTTTACAATAGGCATTGTAACTCCCACAATATCTACTTCTTGAAAAGTATCTTTTCCTAACAAAGTTGTAGGTACATTACCAGTAATAACTACCATCGGAGTAGAATCAAGAAATGCATTAGCTATACCTGTAACTAAATTAGTAGCACCAGGTCCCGAAGTAGCAAAAACTACAGCGGTTTTCCCAGTAACTCTCGCATATCCATCTGCAGCATGTGCTGCTCCTTGTTCATGCGCAGTTAATACATGTTTTATATAATCTCTTTTTTTATATAAAGCGTCATAAATAAATAATACACTTCCTCCAGGATATCCGAAGATTGTATCAACATTATTTTTAATTAATACTTCAATTAGTATCTCCGATCCATTTAACTGCATAATTTCCTCCTTATTTTGAAAAAAACCTTGTTATTCAACATAATAATTCAAGGTTTACTGAATACAGATAATCGATATTTTTTTTAAAAAAGTAACCAAAATATTGAATGATTACTAGATATAATAACACAAAACATTAAAAAAGTCAATACATCATAACATATTTACTATATTTATAATATTTATTTGATTTTTTCTTTTTTTGTGGTAAAATTATTTTAACTAAGGAGCCACTATGAAAAAAAACATATTAGAACTAGTAGGTAATACACCCATCCTTCTTTACAATGGACTGTATTTAAAATTAGAATCTTTTAATCCAGCAGGTTCAATTAAAGATAGAATAGTTTTAAACATAATAAACAGTCTTGAAAAAGAAGGAAAATTAGTACCAGGTGATACCATTATCGAAGCTTCAAGCGGTAATACAGGAATAGCTTTGGCAATGATAGGAAAAATCAAAGGATACAAGGTAATAATTGTAATGCCCGAAAATATGAGTGCTGAAAGAAAAAAAATCATTGTCTCTTATGGAGCTGAACTTGTCTTAACTCAAGCAAGTTTAGGCATGAATGGAGCCTTACTAACAGCGGAGAAGTTATTACATAAAAATGGGTATAAAGATTTAAATCAATTCTCTACAAAATACAACCCCGAAACTCACGAATTGTTTACAGGGCCAGAAATAGTAGCTGAATTTGATAGCCTAGATTTTTTAGTTTGTGGAATAGGAACCGGGGGAACTATTACCGGATTATCAAACTACCTAAAAAATCATTACCCAAACTTAAAAGTAATCGGCGTAGAGCCATACGAATCAAGCATTATTACCACAGGAGAAAAAGGTCCTCACAAAATTCAAGGCATAGGAGCTGGCTTTATTCCGAAAATTTTAGACTTAAAAAAAATCGATACAGTGCTTAGAGTAAAATCAGATGATGCTATTAAAAAAACAAAAGAAATGATTTCAGCAGGATTATCAACTGGAATTTCAAGCGGCGCAGCGTTAGTTGCCGCCGAAGAAATTAAAAAAAACAACCCTAACAAAAAAATATTAGTGATTTGCCCAGACAATCATCTAAAATATATGAGTGTGCTATATGAGTAGATATTTTAAATCAATTAAAGAAAGAGATCCTGCTGCAAGACATTTTTTGCATATAATTTTATGTTACCCAGGTATTCAAGCAATGTTTTGGTATAGAATTTCAAGATTTTTTTATAAAATAAAGCTAAAGTTAGTTGGTGAATTTATTATGTATATAGTTAGATGTACATTAAACATAGAAATTCATCCTGGTGCCAAAATTGGGAAAAGACTATTTATTGACCACGGAACAGGGGTGGTCATAGGTTCTACTTCTATAATAGGTAATGATTGTACCATTTATCAAGGTGTTACTCTAGGCGGAACCGGAAAAGACAAAGTAAAAAGACATCCTACTCTTGGCAATAATGTTATGGTAGGCGCTGGAGCGAAAGTTCTAGGAAATATAGTAATTGGTGATAATGTAAAAATAGGAGCTAATACCGTTGTATTACATAGTATACAAAGCGATCAAACCGTTGTTGGAGTAAAAGGAAAAGAAGTTATCAAATAAAAAAGGCTTTATAGAATTTTCTATAAAGCCTTTATCTTACTTATTTAAGCTGGATTAGCAGTAAATTTTGCGTACAATGTAACTCCACCAGTAACAGTATAAGGGAAAACTACTGCACTTCCAGTAAAGCCACTATTTGT
>JAQUUM010000087.1 GCA_028693885.1 Bacilli bacterium | reverse complement strand
ACTAATACCAAGAAGATTAGATATACAGAAAATTAATGATAAGTGTAAATATGAAACAGGTTATATTAGTGGTGATATTACTTTAAACGAGACAAAAAATGAGATTAAAAGAGAAGTCATATTTTGGCAAGAAAAACATGGTGTAGCTGAGCCAGATGTTTTAATTGCAACTCCACCTTGTCAAGGTATGTCTGTTGCAAACCATAAAAAAAGTAAAAATGAGATTAATAGAAATTCTTTGGTTATGGAATCTATCTATTTAGTGGATGAAATTAAACCAAAGGTATTTATGTTTGAAAATGTAGCGGCTTTTCTGAAAACTGCTTGTATGGATAAAGATGATCAAATAATGTCAATCGGTGACGCAATTGATAAATATTTATCTAATGATTATACGATTCAATCAAAAGTAATAAATTTTAAAAATTATGGAGCAAATTCAAGCAGAACAAGAACATTAGTTATTGGAGTATCAAAAAAACATGCTAATGAATTTTCGCCTGAAGAGTTATTTCCAGCATATACTGATGAAAAAACATTAAGTGAAGTAATAGGGCACTTACCAAGATTAAAGACCATGGGAGAATTTTCAAAAGATGACTTTTTACATTCTTTTAGAAGTTATGATAAGAGGATGTGCTGCTGGATTAGTGATTTAAAAGAGGGTGAATCTGCTTTTGATAATACTGACCCTAAAAAACGACCACACCAAATAAAGGACGGTGTTATAGTTCCTAACAAAAATAAAAATGGTGATAAATATACAAGACAATATTGGGATAAAGTAGCTCCTTGCATACATACAAGAAATGATCAGTTAGCAAGTCAGGGTACTGTTCACCCAGAAGATGATAGAGTTTTTAGTATTCGTGAAGTAATGCTAATGATGTCTGTTCCTAGTGAATTCAAATGGTTTAAAGAAGATTTAACTGAGTTAAATAAACTAACACAGAATGAAAAAATTAAAAAGTTAAAAACACAAGAAATCAATATTAGGCAATCACTTGGAGAGGCAGTACCTACAGGGGTATTTTTTCAAGTTGCTCAAAATATAAAAAATGCATTAAGTAGAAAGTCACTTAAACATAAAGATGTTATGAAACTTATTAAAGATAAAAATTTATTTGAGCATTACAACTTAATGCGATTTCTTAAAGAAAACCAAGAAATTTATACTGTAAATACATTATCTATGATTGCTGAATACTCAAATGCTGCAAGAGAGAAAAATTCTGCTTATTATACAGATAAAATGTTATTGCACAACATTTATTCTATATTGCCAGAATTTGAAAATTATAAGAAAATTAGTGTATTAGAACCATCAGTTGGAGTAGGTTCATTTTTACCATTGATAGCAAAAAAATATTCACATGTCGATGAAATAATTGTTGACTGTATTGATTTAAGTGAAGAAGCGACTGATATTTTAGAATTTATGGTTAAGCTATATGATTTGGGTGATAATGTAAGATTAAATTATATAGTGAATGATTTTTTAAAGCATGAAATGGATTATAGATATGATTTAATCATAGGAAATCCGCCATTTAGTAAAATGACCATTAAGAAAAAAGAAGTTACAAATGATTTTGTTAATTATAAATCAAAAAATCTTTCTTCATACTTTCTTGAAAAAAGTTTAAAAAATGCCGATTATGTAGTTATGATAATGCCCAAAAATTTATTAAATACTACTGAGTTTAATGAAACTAGAGATTATATATCTCAATTTAGAATTAATAATATTGTTGACTTTGGAGAATATGGATTTAGGGGTGTATTAGTAGAGACAATATGTTTGTCTATTGACACTACAAAGAAACCTAATAAAACACTAGTTTCTTCGTTACCAATGGACATTTCAAAAATACAAAACCAATCATATGTTACATCAAATAAGTTCCCATATTGGATTATTTATAGGAATGATTATTTTGATAATTTTGTTAATAATTTAGAACTTAATGTTTTTGAAGTGTTTAGGGACAGACAACTTACAAATGCTAATATGAAAGCTACTACAAATGATAAAGTAAGAGTTATCAAATCAAGAAATATTACTGATGATGGAAAAATTATTGATATAGAAAATTATGATGCTTATATTGATAGAACAGCATTAAATTTCTTTTCTGTATCTAAATATATAGATAAAGAAAATGTTTATTTGACTCCAAATATGACTTATAAAACTAGAGTGATGAAAAAACCAAAAGGCACTATTGTTAATGGATCTGTCGCTATTTTAATTCCAAAATTTAATAAAAAACTAACTAAAGAAGAAATGAATTTCTTTGCTTCTAATGAATATCGAGAATATATGCAAATAGCTCGTAATTATCAAACAAGAACATTAAATGTAGATAATAATAGTGTATATTTTTATGGAATCAGAAAGGAGTAAGATTTTATGAATTTAATTAGGGGACAATATCTAGATGATTTTTTAAATTCTAAGGATTATGATATCAGAAAAACTAACAATGCACGGTGGATTGATCAAAAATGCACCCCAGATGTCGTCACTATAATAGCTGATTGTATTTTAGAATATACAAGTGATGATAAAAATAAGGATATATTTAGTTCAATGGATATTTGGCATAATAATTATACGGTTGTAAATGTGGAAGATATATTTAAAAAGCCAAGTCCAAAATCAAAAGCGGCTAAAAATGAATATGACAAGTTTTTTCAACAACCTATGGAAATGCTCTCATATGCTGGTATACTGACAAAAATAAAAAAAGGTAACAGAAACTTTTATTCAATAGCAGATAAAGGATTATTACAAGAAATTGCTTTTGGAGAAAGATATGCGTTATTTTTTTTAGTCAAATATATTGAGAAAGTTTTAAGAGATTCTGGTATTTATTCACTTTTTGAAGAGTTTTTTGATAAACAAGATAAAAATTCATATGAAAAGGTTAAATTTGGCTTTAGAGATTTTACAATTGAATATACACCAATTAATAATGAAACAGAAGTCTTTAGGATCTTTACTAAGGTAATTAATCCACTTGCTTATGACAAGAGTTCATACGGCACCGAAAGAGGAAGACTGTCTAAAGACATAATTACATATGACATGCTCATGTACAATCGAGATAATTTTAGGGATATATATCAAAGTAAGCCAAAGGGTATAACCAGAAAAGAACACGAAACTCCGAGCCCATCAAGAGCTAGGTTTATTCAATACCAAATGGATAAAGCGATTAAGAATGTTAAAAGAGTTAATCAATATTACAATTTTGGTTTGAGTGAAGTTGAGGGAGATGACAACCCAGCTACCGAAACACATCATATATTTCCTAAAACAGAGTTTCCAGAAATATCATATTTTGAAGAAAATTTAATTAATCTCACCCCAAACCAGCATAGAAATCAAGCTCATCCTCTTGGGAATTTTTCGGTAGTAGATAAAGAGTTTCAAAAGATATGTTTAATAGCAAAATTGGGAACAATTAAATTTTCGATAGAAAACAATTTGGGAGTATATGATTTTAACAACTTTTTAGTAGTCACGGATACCGGATATAGAACAGATATTTTCTCACAAATTGAATTATATAACTATGAAGAAGTGATAAGACAAATTAATTTGCTTAAATAAAAAATATATAAAAGGAGATGAAAAACATGGCAAAATTAGTTTATGGAACAAGAAAATTTATTACATTTAACAATTTAAATGAAGTTTATGAAACTATTGGAATGCTTACAAAAGAGAATTATTCACAGTTGAGAATTGAATACAATCAGTTATCAGGTGCGTGGGCTAAAGAAGGAAGAATTTACATTTATAGTTCGCCTGGTAAATTTTTGAATCCAATCACAAGTAGATTTACTGCAGGAAGGGGAAGAATTTTATATAGGGTTAATTGTAATGACTTTATTATGGATTTAATACATAATCACGGGTTTAATCCTATTCCCCAGAATTCGAGAGGAAGAACAGCAAGAGTTTGGCCACCAAGTTATAATGTTGGATTATCTTTGGTACCACAACAATATCAAGCAGATTTTATAAGGGGATATAATAAGTAATTAATCATTAAATAATATCATATTAAATTTAATTGTTTTTATAATGCTTGTAAATTTTTATAAATATTAAAACTATAATTTAGGACATTGATTTGGTTAAAATAGGAAGCATTTTTAAATTTAAAAGGAGGGGATGAATTTGATAAAAATAGATTTGCATATACATACTAAAAGCACTAAGAAAGATGCAGATTTTATTTTCGATATGGATGTTTTAAAAGAATTTGTTGAAACTAACGACTTAGATGTTATAGCAATTACTAATCATAATTTATTTGATAAGGAACAGTATTATGAAATAGTCAGTAATTTTGATAATTGTATTGTTCTTCCAGGAATTGAGATAGATTATCTCGGCGGTCATATTTTAGTGATTGCAGACAATAATGAAAATTCAGTAAACCAATTTTTTGATAAGTGTTTAAAAATAACGCAATTTTTTGATTCTGATAATGAGAGAAAAGATATTAATAGGGAAGAATTGAATAATGTCTTCATAAATTTAGACCAGTATTTAATAATCCCACATTATGATAAGGATAAAAGAGACCTAACTTTAGATAAAATTACAGCATTAGATCCTTCTATTAAATGGGGAGAAGTGGCAAATTATAAAAAATTTATTAGAGCTCAAAAAAATGATAAAGCGTTAACTCCTTTATTGTTTAGCGATTTTAGACCTATGAAAGTTAGTGATGATTCGAAAATTAGCGAACAGGAGAAGAAGATTTTTCCAAATAGATATACATACATAGATTTAAACAAAGATGAATTATCTATTAATAAAATGAAGTTATGTTTTCAATCAAAAGATAGGATTTACCTTAATAAAGATAAAGAGACCTCGTTTTTCTATGCTTTAAATGAAAATGTTAAAATCGTCGATGGTTTAAATGTTGCTATAGGTAGACGATCTTCAGGAAAAACCTATTTGTTAGAAAGTATTAACAAATCATCCCAAGTTAAGTATTCAAACAACCTGGTTAAATACATTAAGCAATTTCAAATCACTAATGAAAGTAACGAAGATAAAATTTTAAACATTCTTGAAAGTAATGCAAACGAGATGACAAATAGTTTTATGGAGGAGATGGAAGAATATATAAAACATGTTGCAGGATTAGATTATGATAAAGCAGAAACAGAACTTGAATCATATGTTAGTAGTCTTCTTAAACATGCATCTGACCAAGAATTAGCTGATATTTATTCTAGTTGCATATTATTTAATGAGCCCGATGATTTGGGAATTAATTCTGATGAAACACTTAATTTAATAGATGCAATTTATAAATTAAAAAGTACAGAAAAACATAAGGAATTAGTTAAAAAGCATATCGAATTATCACATTTAAACAATTTATTTGATGAATTGTTATTGATATATCATGAAGAACTTTTAGAAAACAAAGCTGTAGAGTTAGCAAATAAATGGTCTAAGTCTATATCCGAAGAATTACAAGGGGAGTCTAGTCATACGGCCATTACATCATATAATTTGATTAATCATTTTAAAATATTAACTGAAACTATTTTATTTGAAAATTTTATAAAATCATTTGATAAAGATTTAATAATTTATGAAGATAATTTCTATGATAAA
The DNA here is from genome assembly GCA_028693885.1 of Bacilli bacterium. GTDB lineage: Bacteria > Bacillota_I > Bacilli_A > ML615J-28 > CAG-698 > JAQUUM01. The sequence goes on along the minus strand of JAQUUM010000087.1, from coordinate 325 downwards.
TTTTTCCAAAAAACTTACATAACCAAAAACCAAAATATTGATGAATTATTAAGTTCAACTAAATATTCTCCTCAAAAACATTTTTCTAAAAAAGTGGCAAGCAATAACAAAAAATTAATAGAACAACCATTTATTTACTTGAAAGAAATTATGGCAAACGCTGAAATAGATAAAAATTCTTTTCAATTATATCGATTGTTTTTTAGAGTAGAAAATAAAGTGTCTAATATAAAAGGAGCCGGACTTTCAGGTGGAGAAAGGGCTGAATTAAATCTTCTTCATCATTTGAAAGAAGCTAAGAAGTCAGATATTTTATTAATTGATG
>JAQUUM010000086.1 GCA_028693885.1 Bacilli bacterium | reverse complement strand
CAGTGCTATTTGGAGAAGTAATGTATATGCGTTTTTAAATAGTACTCAAAAAAGTGAATACCCAATTAGTGCTAATTTTACATCAGCTACAGCAGCTGATGGATTTTGGAATGTTATTAAAATTAGTCCAACAATAATTTCAACTTATGTTGAAATTACTGAAGATATTACTTTAATAAGTCCTGTTAGAGCTGGTTATAATTTTGTTCGTTGGATAGATGATGCATCTAATACTATAACTGCTATTCCTAGTGGAACGACAGGTTACTTTAAAGTAACTGCTGTTTGGGAAGAAAAAATTTATCCTAGTGAAATAGTAATTAATAGTCAGCTTACTACTTCTTTAGATAAAGATGATACTTGGGATTTAAATGTTAGTGTATTACCACTTAATGCTGAAGAGTTAGAATTGACTATGACAAGCAGTAATGATAACATCGCAAGTATTTCTGAGGGTGTTATTTCTACTCATGCATATGGTACTGTTAGTATTACTATTACTTCTGTTTATAACAGTAGTGCAACGACTACTTTTGAAGTGGTTGTAGCACCTACTTTGATTGCTGATACGCCTGTTATTTATAATTCATATGGAACTTATCTAGATGTTGTAATTAAAAAAGGTGAAACATTTGATTTGTTTGATGGGATTTATGCTTACACTTTAGAATCAGGAAATATAACTGATGATATTGAAATTATATATAATGGATATTCAAATCAAGTAGCAGGAAAATATACTATAGTATATGAAGTTTTATATCATGGTAATACTGCTACATTAGAGCGAAACATAACAGTTAATGAATTTATGTGGGTAGGGCATCGCGGTTGTAGTGATGCATATGTAAGTAATTCTATGGGAGCGTTTGAAGCAGGTATTGCAAGAGGGTATAATGCTTTAGAATGTGATATTAGAGTAACTAGTGATAATCAGTTTATCATATTCCATAATGCTCATCTAAACGATGCAAGTGGTGAAAAAGTCTTAACAGAACCATATCAAACATCTACTCCTGAATCGAAAACTTTAGCTCAATTACAAGCTATGACAGTTACTCAAACAAGATCAACGTCATATCCTCCAGCTGGGACATATACTGCTAGTATTGCTACTTTAGGAGACTACTTAGATTTATGTAAAGATAATGATATAACTGCAGTTATTGAAATAAAATGGACAACAGGACTTAACAGTAATGATACTAGTAAAGTAGGTCTATTAGTTGAATATGTTAAGAGTAAAGGTTGGTATGAAAAATCTATTTTTATGACTTCTATGAGACCGGTATTAGATGCTATTAGAACAAGTTATAGTGATGCTAATTTACAATGGTTGTGTGGATCTAAGGCTACTTATGATTCATATAAAGATTGGGCTATAACAAATAAAATATCTCTAGATATGGCTTATGGTGATTTAACTCAAGATATCGTTAATGAATTTCATAATAACGGATTACTTGTTAATTCGTATACTTTAAATACAGTAACAAGTGCTAATGTTCAAATAAACTATGGTGTTGATATGATCACAACTGATTATTTGTATCATGATGGTGCTGTAGTTATGAAAAAGTTCTCATAAATAGGGGGTACTATGGGAAAACTTGGACTTTGTTTATCGGGTGGTGGCGGAAGAGGCGCCTACCAAATAGGAGCGTTAGTTGCTTTGAAAGAATTAGGAATATTAGATAAAGTAAGGTATTATTCTGGTACTTCTATAGGGTCAGTAAATGCTGTAATGGTAGCGACTTCTTCTTTAGAAAACGCTAAAAACATTTGGTTAAATATACCTGATGATAGTTTAAAAAAGAATGAAAACTTCTTTAAAGAAATTAAAGAAGAAGGTTATAAAATATATAAAAGTGGTTTATATGAAATGGATTTATTAGAAGAGATTCTAACAAATAATATTGATATAAATAAATTAAAAATCGATGATGTATTTATCGCCATTGGTGATGGTGGTGATAGCAATGAAGGTTTTAAATTGCTTAGAAATACATATAAACATTATATAAAAAAAGAATCTAGAATTGTTTATCAGGGGTTAAAAGGGTTAACTCAAGAAGAAGCTATTGAAGCTGTTAGAATGTCTTGTGCTATTCCTTTAGTTTTCCCGAGTGTTATAAAAGATGGAAAAAAATACTATGATGGTGGAGTATATGATAATGTTCCAGTAGAACCACTTGTTAGAGTAGGATGCGATGAAATAATTGTAGTGCATTTACATAAAATACATTTTTTTAGACCGAAGAAGTATCCTGATGTTTTATTTCATGAAATAAAACATAAAGGATTACTTGGAAGTATTTTAGATTTTAGTAAAGAACATTCTCATAAATTATATGAATATGGATATAATGATGTGATGTGTTATTATAGTGAAGAAGGAAAATAATTTAGCGAAGCGTTTATCAAAACGCTTTTTCCTTTTTGTTATTTGTCAAGTAAAAAAAGAAAAAACTTGACAAAATAAAAGACATAGCATAAAATATAATCACGGGTGAGAGAAATGAATTATTCTAAACTAATATTAAGTGTTATTAATAGATTAAAACCTTTAGAACCAATCAATTCAAAAAAAGTATATAAAGAAAAATTTGCTAATATAATACCAGAAGGAACATATTATAAAATTCTAGAAAGAATGACTAAAGCAAATAAAATTGAAAGAATTGGCAAAGGGATATATTGTATTCCAAAAAAAACTGAATTTGGAACTATAACTAATTGTTGTGAAAATATAGTCAAAGAATATACAAAAAATAACTCAGGCATGTTGGTTGATTATAAAATGTATTTTGAAAAAAAATTAACCACTCAAGTTGCAAAAAAAATATGTATTTTTTCGAATGATGTAGACTTTGATAAACGCACTTTTAATAATGTCGTGATATTAAAGAAGGATATTGAATTTAATGAAATAAACAAATCGATTATTAGAATCTTTGAAGTATTAGAAAACTATAATAAAATTGAAGAGTTCAATAAAGCAAATTTCTCTAAAATGCTTTTTAAATATTTAGAAGATTTTAATGATGAAGCGGTACAAAAAGTATTAGAAAAAATCAAATATAAAAAAAGAACAATTGCATTTTTAAAGGAAATATTAGATGTTAATAAAAAAGATAATAGTTTAAATAACTATTTATCAAATCTTTCAAAATATGAAATACCTTATGAGGAGATAAAAGATGCTTTTACATTTGAACAAAGATACATTCAATGATTTATGCCAAATTGTATCTCAATACAAAGGAATACCTAAGGATGCAGTTAAACTAGATTATTATATAGTTTTGCTTTTAAAGAATTTATCAATTTCTGAATATAAAGAAGTTGTAGTTTTTAAAGGAGGGACTTCTTTAAGCAAATGTTATCCGAATTCGATAGAAAGATTCTCAGAGGATGTTGATTTAACATATATTCCGGCTGCTGATGCCGGCAAAAAGGAAATAGAAAATCATTTGAAACGAATTGAAAAAATAATTGTTGATGAACATCAAATAGAAAAAAATAAAGATGAGAGAAATCAAAGAAACAAAAGTAGTTATGTTATATTTGAGCCAGATAGTGTAAGAATAAAACTAGAAATAGGATCAACAATTATTCCTTCTCCTTGCGTAAAAAAAACAATAAAATCATACATTCAGGAATATTTAGAAGAAATAAGAGCAGTAGATGCAATTAAAAAGTTTAAACTTGAAAAAGTCGAAGTTAATGCATTGGATATATCTAGAACTTTTATTGATAAAGTAATGGCAGTTAAAAGACATTCAGTTTGTGATAATTTAAGTAACAAAGTTAGACATATATATGATGTAGTTAGGCTATATAAACTAGAAGAAATAAAAGCATTTTTAAGTAAAAAAGATATAGTAAAGAAGCTAATAATCGAAGTAAAAGAAACGGATTCATTCTATCTAGAAAAAAGAATTAAGAATGGTAATTCAAAGTGTTATAATGCTAAAGAAAATTATAATTTTAAGGAATGGAAAAATAAGTTTGATAGCACTGTTAAAAATATTTACGAAAATCTTCATAATAGAATTTTATATACTAGTGAAAGACAAGATTTTAGTATAGCGATAAAAACATTTGAGGAAATTAGTGGTATTTTAAATAGTATCGGAGAGTAAAAATTCGATTACAACTATTTAGTAAAAAAAGGAAAGAACAAAAAAGATGAATCTTTTGATTCATCTTTTGTTTTTAATCATATCTATAAAGTATTCATGGATTCTTGTATCTTTTGTTAGTTCAGGATGAAATGAAGTTACTAAAATGTTGTTTTGTTTAGCAGCAACTATATTAGAATCTAGAATAGATAATACTTCAACATTTGAGTTTGCTTTTGTAATATAAGGAGCTCTAATAAAGACCATTTCGAAGTCATCTTTTAAGCCTTTAAATGAATGTGATTTTATGAATGAACTAAGTTGTCTACCATAAGCATTTCTTGAAACTTCAATATCAATCACAGGAATGTGAGTAATATTAGAATCTTTTATTTTTTTAGCAAGTAAAACCATTCCAGCACAAGTACCGTAAACACAAAGTCCTGAGTTTATTTTGTTGTATAAGTATTCACCAAGATTTGTTTCTCTTAATATTTTACCAATTGCAGTGCTTTCACCACCCGGAATAATTAAGCCATCAAGAGAAGAAATTTCTTCTTTATACTTAACTTCAATTGCATCTATGTTTAAGGATTTTAAAATTCTTAAATGTTCTCTTACATCACCTTGTAGAGATAAAACTCCGATACGCATATTACCATCCGCGTTTAGCAGTTTTTTTATCTTCAGCTAATTCAGAAACAGCAATACCACTCATTGCTTCGCCTAAATCTTCTGATAACTCAGCTAACATTTTAGGATCATTATAATATGTTACAGCTTTTACAATTGCTTCAGCTCTTTTTTGAGGGTTTCCTGATTTGAAAATTCCAGAACCTACGAAAACACCATCACATCCTAGTTGCATCATTAAGGCTGCATCAGCTGGAGTTGCAATTCCGCCAGCGGCGAAATTAACAACAGGTAAAGTTTTGTTTTCTTTTACCCATAGTGCAAGGCTATATGGAACTCTCATTTCTTTAGCTAAGGCTTTTAACTCAGTTTCGTTAGCTTTAGATAACTTATCGATATCTTCAAGCATAGTTCTCATATGTGTTACAGCTTCAACTACATCACCAGTACCAGCTTCACCCTTAGTTCTAATCATTGAAGCACCTTCATTGATTCTTCTTAAGGCTTCACCTAAATTTCTAGCCCCACAAACAAAAGGAACTTTGAATTTTGATTTATCAACATGATAAGTATTATCAGCTGGTGTTAATACTTCACTTTCGTCGATATAATCGATTTCTAAAGCTTCTAGTATTTGAGCTTCTACAAAGTGACCAATTCTAACTTTAGCCATTACAGGAATTGAAACAGCTTTTTGAATTTCTTTGATCATTTTAGGATCAGACATTCTAGCTACTCCACCTTCTCTTCTAATATCGGCTGGGACTCTTTCTAAGGCCATTACAGCAACAGCTCCAGCAGCTTCAGCAATTTTGGCTTGGCTAGCGTTAGTAACATCCATAATAACGCCACCTTTAAACATTTCGGCTAAATTTTTATTTAACTCATATCTTTCATTCATTTTACTTCATCTCCTTATGTAGTAATTTTAATGTATATATATTAACACAAATAAAAAAGTTTTTCAAGATGATATTTGTTTAAATATAAAATTAACTTAAAAGGACTTTTAAGATGCTTGTATATAAGAAGCGTTTTATGATACAATTTAATTGTGATAAGGAGGTTACATCCATGAAAAAACTAACTTTTATATGTAGTTTATTTTTATTCATTTTAAGTGGATGTATATACACTGATAGTTTGGGTGTTTCTTTAGACACGCTTGATATTTCGTTTGTTAATCAAAGTGATGATTTAGATAATGTTACTGGTGATTTGATATTACCTAATAAATTTGAAGAATTTGATGTAACTTGGAAATCAAG
>JAQUUM010000085.1:1854-6054 GCA_028693885.1 Bacilli bacterium | reverse complement strand
TGTTTTCTAATTTGAAATACTTTAAAACACCTACATTTGTTGACCACTTTTCAATAACATAACCTGTATAAGTAGTTGGGTCTTTTTCATAAGCTACATAATCTGAATAATACATACTAGTAATAGTCAAATTTGGAAGAGTTCCACTAGTATTAGTAATTGGACTATAAGAAATAGATCCTGTATTATCAAAGATTGTATATTCGTATTTTGTTTCGCTACCAACAATTATTGTTTTTGATGCAATAATGTATTTTGCATTAACTTGAGCAATGACATCATATTCAATCGGAACAATCAAAGTACCAGTTAATGAATAAACTCCATATTTTGAACTATTTCCAACTCTAATATAACCCTTGCTAATATAATCATTATCTATATATACTGAATCAAAATTTGCTTCAATAACATATGCATCATCATACAATGAATAAACCCCATATTTATAAGTAACAGGATCCCCATCAATAGTTTTTTCAACTTTGATATATCCACTATAAGCAGTACCTGTAAAAGCAAGATTTGCTCCAAGTTGTCCCACTCTTTCAAGAGTTTGATAACTTACTTTTCCAGACAATGCATAGTTTGTTCCATTAGCATCTAAAATACTAGCATTAATGATTTGTTTGCCCTTATCGCTATTTTGACCTGAAATAATCTCACTACTAGCATCTTTACAGCCAACTAGCCCAAGTAACACAAAGGCTAATAATATTACTAAAACCTTCTTCATTCTCATAATTTCCTCCTATTAAAATCTTACTTCATTCTAACATTTTTATACAAAAAAGTAAACAACTATTATTTTAACTTTAATATTGACTTAATGATTAAAATTACTCCTATAAATATAATTTAACACCTAGATATCTAGGTGTTAAATTACATTACTGATTTTTCTTAATAAATACTTTAAACATTACAAACGAAAGCAAACTTAGAAAAACGCCTCCTATTAACATATATAAATAATAATTCAAATTCGTTTGATCAGTACTTTGCATTGAAATATTAAGCATAGCCTTTATTGGCCAGAAATTAGGGAATATTCCAAGCAAATATTGTTTAGCTCCTTGAAAAAATTCAAAAATTGTAAGTACTGGTAGAATGATTAAAATACCTCCACCTTTCATAAACGTAAATCCTTCAATTTTGTTTTTCGCAAAACTAGAAAAAAGTAATGCTACAACCGGTACTGCTAAACTCATAACTAATGTAAAAATAATAATTTTTATCCAAGTTAAATTATCTAAAAGCCTTATAACATCCGTCCCAACTGTAATAACAAACTTATCACTAGCAATTAATTTCAAACCACCTATAATAATAAAATTACCAATAATACTAAAAACAAACCCATAAATCATTTTAAAAGCTAGATACCCCTTTAAACTAAGAGGTGTGACCGAAAGATTTAATATTGTTTGATCATCCTTGTTTTCAATTATTGAAAAAGCGATTAACGCACCTGCCATATATGCCCCTAAAGAAAGTGATAATCCAACTAATAATTGTAATACTATAACACTAGCATTGCTATCAGCAGTTTTTTCTAAAATTGATGGAACCAAAAAACCCATCAAAAATAACATCAAAAAAGGGTAAAAAAGCATAAACAAACTTGTTGAATCTTTAGCAATAGTTTTAAATTCATATTTTAATAAAGTTAAGTATTTTTTCATAAATTACCCCTTTACCAAGTATTTTTTTAAATTCTTATAAATATATGCAATATAAAGTATTACTCCTATACCTATTAAATAACTAAAAGATAAAATGATTAATAGTAGATCTTGAGCTTGCAAGACATTTTCAATTAAAATTTGACTTGAGTAAGACGGAGAAATAATTAAAAGCAAATCTAGGCTTTCAGGAATTACACCAACTATTGATAAAAGAGATGGCGTTAAAGTAAGTAAAGCATAAAAAATATATATTCCTAACATCTGAGAAAAATCTTTTGCATTCAAGAATAATACAAAACCTATTGCAGTATGTGAAAAAACTATTACAACTAAATATATAATCATCAAAAAGAAGTTTACACTTACTCCATGAACAAAATATGCGATCAATCCTAAAAATAACCCAGATATCAAACTCATCGCTACCGAACTCAATATTTTCGAAATAATAATGGACTTTAAACTAACAGGTGAAACTAACAATGATTTAATACTTCCTTCTTGCTTTTCTAAATAGAAAGAAGCTCCTAAATAAATAATCGTCATCATAGAAGCATCAACCATTAATAATAACGGCATTAAACTTGCTACTTCTTGACTAGAAGAAAAAAATAGAATAAAAGCCCAGATTAAACTAACAAAAACACTAATTACTAAAACTTTATATTTAATAAGTTTAATCATTTCGCCTTTAAACAAAATCATTAATTCTCTCATAATACTTCTTCACCAGTTACTTTTATAAAGATATTCTCAAGTGATGTTTCACCGCTATGTATAGTTTCTATATTTTTATTTTTAATTAATTCTAAGAATTCTTTGTTTTCACCCAATTTTTCTAATGCAAAGTTTTTCTCAGTTAGATCGCTACCATTTTCTTTGTACTCAATCTTAACTTCTTTTTTACCATACTTTAATTTTAATTCTCTTGGAGTTGAGGCCTCAACAATCTCACCTTTAGTAATAAAGATAACCTCATCACATAACTGTTCAACATCACCCATTAAATGAGTCGTAATAAAAACAGTTTTATTTTGTTTTTTAAATTCTAAAATCAAGTCTTTAATAATTCTAGCATTTGTTGGGTCAAGCCCATTAGTTGGTTCATCTAAGAAAAGAACTTTTGGATCATTCAATAAAGCTCTTATAAAATTAAGCCTTACTTTCATCCCTTTAGAGAACTCCCCAACGCTTTGATTTATTGCATCACTTAAATTAACTTTTTCAAATAGTTCCATATAATTAATATTTTTTTTATAAAGTTGAGCAAAATATTTCATATTTTCTAAAGCAGTTAATTTATTAAAATGCACTGGCATCTCAAATCCAACACCTATTTCTTCATAAAAATCTTTTTTATAAGTTTTTAAATCCTTACCGAAATATAAGATTTCACCTTGATAATCACTTAAAAGCTTTGTTAGAATCTTTTGAGTAGTTGACTTACCAGCTCCACTTGGCCCTAATAATCCAACAATCTTTCCCTCTTCAACATCAAAAGAAATATTTTTAATTACTAAATCTTTTGATTTAGGATATTGAAACGACAAATTTTTAACTTCAAACACTTTTCCCATTTTATTTTTTCATTCCTTTCACAACTGCTTCTATATATTTTAGACTTTCGTCTCTTATAGACATTAAATATTCCTTTGTAACTCCTGGCTTTAATATAGTTTGTTGCAGACCAGCTAAAGCATAGCTTATAAATTTTACTACTTCTTCTTTGGTATATAAAGGATCATACTCGCTCATATCTAAATCCCCTACAAACCAACTAATTGTCATTTTTGATAATTTATCAGTTTGAGAATAAATTTTTTCTTTTATTTCAAGAGGAGGATTTGATAATGCTTCCATTAGTAAATTCATTTCATTTATACGAGTACTAAAATAATCCATTTTCCAATATGTTAGTTCAAAAGCTTTTTCATAAAAAGTTAGATTTTCTTTAAAACTTAATTTTTCTATTTCACTTACTAATTCTTCTAAATAATAAATAAATGTTTCATAATATAAATTTACCTTAGAAACAAAATGCAAAAAAACAACACCTTTTGAAACCCCAGCATTTTTTGAAATTGTATTAGTTGATGCATTAATATAACCCTTTTCTCCAAACTCAACTAATGATTCTTTAATTATCTTTAAAGCTGTTTTATTGTATTCTTTCATTCTATTCCTCAAATAAAAATATGACCATATGGTCATATTATATTTTATCTATTTTCTTTTGTCAATGAATACTACAAAATTATTTTAATTTTATTAACAAAAACTTGCCTTCTTCATTTGTTTCTATCATTGGCGCAAGTTTTGCCATGTCCATCTTAAGGTTATTTTTTTTCAAAAATTCTTCAGCCTCAGTATTCTTACCATAAAGTTGATCTAAACTATCTAATTTACAAGATAAATATTTTGAAGCAGAAACGCTTATGACTTGAAAACCAGAACTGCTTTTTATATTATCAGGGACTGTTGCATATCTCATATAAGCAACTTGAGATTTTCC
>JAQUUM010000085.1:0-1754 GCA_028693885.1 Bacilli bacterium | reverse complement strand
GGTTGCGGTAATTTTAAATCTTTCAATAAAAGTCCTAAAACCAGGGCTAAATTAGCTCCAGCAGAATCTCCCATTAAAATAACATCACAAGACCTATGAGATACAGTTAACAATTTGTAAATATTTAAAATCTTTTCATATGTTTGTTTATAATTATAGGTTGGACCTAAAGGATAAAGCGGTGCAATAATTGTAGCATCTGTTTTTTCAAATATATGTCTTAGAAAACGCCAATGGAAAAATAAAGGTTTAGCAACAAAAGCTCCTCCATGAAAATATAAAATTACTTTTTTTGATTTACCCTTGATTGTAAAACTTTCAACCCCATCTACAACAACTTTTTCAGCTAAAGCTTTATAAACTAGTGGTAGATTGTATGGTTCTTTATTTTTTTGTCTTTTATTGTCTAAATACTTTTCAGCGACTTTATCATTTTCAAAAACCTTTTTTGCATTAACTGCAAATAAAGACTTTTCAACAATACTGCTTGAAATACTTTGTTTTTTCATCTTATCTCCTACTTATAATAACTTCCTACAATTTTAATGATTTTAACTTTATTTTTTAAAGCTGCTAACAAATCATCTAAAGTTTTATTATTTATACTGCCTCGTAGTTCAACATAAAAATAATATCCCCAATCTTTATCTTTTGTTGGACGAGATATTATCTTATCCATACTAAAGCCTAATTTTGCTATTTCTTGAATAATAGAAGCTAAAGCTCCTACTTTATCTTGAGTTGTAAAAATCACACTATAACAATTGCCCTCATTTGGTAATTCTTTTGAAATAACAATAAATCTAGTTTTATTATTTTCAGAGGTGTTTATTTTCTCACAAATAATATCTAAGTTATATAAATTAGCAGTATCACTTGATGCAATAGCCGCTTTTGTTTTATCATTTGTTTCACTTACATATTTTGCTGCTAAAGCAGTATTTGCATACTCAAGCACCTTGAAATCCCTAGCTTTCAAAAACATCTGGCTTTGTGAAATTGCTTGAGGGTGTGAATATACTTCTAAAATATCTGATATTTTAGCGCCTTTAATACCAACTAAATTTTGGTCTATATGTAAATCATATATTTTAGTAATATTTAAATTATATTTAAAAAGTAAATCCAAGACCTCAGTAATCTCACCTGTAAAAGAATTCTCAATCGGTAAAACCCCATAATCAGCTTTTTTATTTTCAACAGCTAAAAAAACATCTTCAAATGTATTATATGAATTTAATTCTGAATGTTTAAATAATTTTTTTGCTGTTAAATAAGAGAAAGCTCCTTTAGTACCTTGATAGGCAATTAACCTCTGATCAAGCAAATCTCTTTGATATTCTTTTGAAGTATTCATTAAATCAGTTAAAAACATTTTATAATAATTTAAAAATTCAGTTTCTTTAATATAACTAGAATTTTTTTCTAATAAATCAGCTTCTCTTTTAGAATCAAAAACTTCTAAGTTATTAGTTTTTTTATATAAAGCCACTTCTTTTACTAGTTTCATTCTTGCTTCAAAAAGCAAAGCTAACTCTTTGTCTAATTTTTCTATTTCTTTTCTTACTTCTAATAATTTACCCATATTAACCTCTTAAATAATCTATTTCCTATTGTATCATATTTTTTTTTAATAGTAAATATTAGAAATTTCCTAAATAACTTGCATTTAAATTATTTTTTTATTAAAATAACTACTAATACTTAATAATTATTTAAAGGAGGAAAATAAAAATGATTATAACAATTAAAAG
>JAQUUM010000084.1 GCA_028693885.1 Bacilli bacterium | reverse complement strand
TATGGTGACAATAGCAAAGTGGAAACACCTGTTCCCATTTCGAACACAGCAGTTAAGCACTTTAACGCCGATGATAGTTGGGTTTTTACCCCGCAAAAGTAGGACGTTGCCTTACTTCCTTTCTATTTTTATAAACCTTGCCTCCGTAGCTCAGTTGGTTAGAGCACATGACTGTTAATCATGGGGTCCTAGGTTCAAGTCCTAGTGGGGGCGCCATTTTATGGCCCGTTGGAGAAACGGTTAACTCATATGCCTTTCACGCATACATTCACGGGTTCGAATCCCGTACGGGTCACCATTAGTAGATTCACTATGAGCAAATATCTTGTAGGAGTAAAAATTAAGAACCTTAGAAATAAGGTTCTTTTTTCTTTTTATGTAATATAATGTAAAAACAAAATCTAGCAAAAATTATAAAATTATGTTATAATTCATATAGAAAAATCGGAGGTAACAAAAATGGCTAATAAAAAGAAAAAGCAAGTAAAAACTGCTATGAGCAATATTCCTCAACAAGGCGTTAAGGAAATGATTAATAATAGACAACCGATGACGAAAACTGAAAAGAAAGTTTTTAGTATAATTTTTGGAGTAGCAGGACTTGCGATAGTATTAATTATAATCTTTAATTTAATAACTTTTGCACCTTCAACTAGCAAATCTGCAATAGCAAAAGAATATCCATCTTTAGGTGATGCAGCTCATGTGTTTGAATATATAACAGTTGAAAAAGTTAAGGAAAAAATCGCTGCTAAAGAAACGTTTCATTTATATTATGGTTCACCTGATGTTCAAATTTGTGATGAATATGTAGGTGCAGCTAATACTTTAGCAAAAGATGAATATGATATTAGTGTAATTTATTATATTAATGCTAGTAGAATCACAACCGATGAACTTGCTGATTTAGCAAAAGCTTTAGAAAAACCAAATGGTAATTCGTTATCTACTAGTGATTTATCGATACCAACATTTAGTTATATTTATTTTGATGAAGAAACTAATCCTGATAATAGCCTAGTTTATTATGCAAGAAGTAATTTGCTTAACTTAGAGGATTTTGATGATAGTGCAAATGATTTGTTAGTTTCTTACTTTAATACTGTTTTCCAAGAATAATTAGTGGGGGATATATGTCAACTTTTTTAAAACTTATGAAGTGGGTTAGATCGTATTGGTTTTTAGTTTTGATAATTGCTTTATTGACAATTTTTACACCAATTACATATTCTTATGTGCCTCAATTCATAAAATACTTAATGGATTTCATTTTGAATTCATCAACACCAATAATTGAAGGCGATATTAATCTCCCTTCTTTTTTATTGGATATATTTAGTAATTTTAGTGGGTTTACTGCGATTTGGATTTTAGGACTTGCTTTAATTATTTATTTAATTTTTAGAGGTGTAATAATTTTCTTTAATGGTTACTTTAAGGGCGTATATTCAGAAAACATCGCAAAAGATGTAAGAACTAGTTTGTTTGCGCATATTCAAGATTTACCTTATAGTTACCACAACAAGTTAGATACTGGTGATTTAATTCAAAGATGTACTTCAGATGTTGAAACTATTAGAGGTTTTTTAAGTGTTCAGATGCCTGAGTTGCTGTTTGTTATTGCTTCCCTTAGTGCTGGAGTTTATCAAATGGCGTTGATTGATGTTAGAATTATGTTAGTTACTTTAGTAACAGTTCCAATTAACTTCGTTACTTCAGTGATTTATTTTAGATATATTTATAAAGAGTTTACTATTAGTGAAGAAAACGAAGCTAAAATGATTAGTGTTTTACAAGAAAATGTAAATGGCGTTAGAGTTGTAAAAGCTTTTGCTAGAGAGCCGTATGCAATTAATAGATTTGAAGAAGAAAGTAGGAAGTTTACTCAAAGTTCTGAAAAGATTAATAATGCTATGGCAACTTTTTGGGGCTTTAGTGATTTTATTACAATAGGTCAATACGCTTTAACTGTTATTGTATCGGTTTATTTTGCTAAAGCTGGAATTATTTCAATTGGTGATATCATTGCTTGTTTAATGTATGTTGGTATGTTAGTTTATCCAATTAAAAGATTAGGTAGAATTATTGGTGATTTTAGTAAAACAATAGTAGCCACAAAACGTGTTGAAGAAATTTTAGGAGAACCAACTGAGTATGCTAATGATGGGAAATTAACACCAGTAGTAACTGGTGATATATCGTTTGAAAATGTTAGTTTTAAATTTGATGATACTAAAGAACATCTTTTAAACAACGTTAACTTTGAAATAAAAAGTGGTGAAACTATTGCTATAGTGGGTAAAACCGGAGCGGGTAAATCAACTATTGTTAATATATTAGTCAGAATGTATGATTATTTTGGTTCGATTAAACTAGATGGGGTTGAACTAAGAGAGATTAAAAAGAAATGGGTTAGAGAAAATGTAGGTATTATTTTACAAGATCCATTTATTTATGGTAAAACTGTAATGGAAAATATTAGGATTGGTAATCCTGCACTTGACAATAAAGCAGTTTTTAATGCAGCTCAAATTGCGAGCCTTCATAATGATGTTGTTAATTTTACTGAAGGTTATAATACTTTAGTTGGCGAAAAAGGGGTTACTTTATCAGGTGGCCAAAAGCAGCGTCTTGCGATAGCTAGAATGCTTGTTTTAAACAAACCGATTATGATATTTGATGATTCATTAAGTGCTGTTGATACTAGAACTGATTTAAATATTAGAAATGCATTGAAAATGAGAGAAAAACAATTAACATCAATTATTATTACGCATAGAATTACAACTGCTTTACAAGCCGATAAGATTATGGTTTTAGAAGATGGGCGTATTACTAATATTGGAACGCATGAAGAGTTGGTTAAAAAAGAAGGTTTGTATAAAACTTTATGGAGTATCCAAGGCTCTTTAGAAGATGAATTTAAAGATTTAGTTTCTAAGGAGGTGGAATAACATGAATCAATTTGAAGAACAAGATTATAGTAATTCAAAAATTGATGCGAAGATTTGGAAAAAAATCTTCAAACTTGTTTTGAAAAACAAAAAACATGTAGCTATTTTAGTTACAGCAGTTATTTGTTTAGCATTCTTAGATGTAATGTATCCATTACTTAATTCTTATTCAATTTCTACTTTTTTTGAAAATCAAGAATATGAAAAAATACCTTTATTTATATTAGCTTATTCTTTGGTTGTAATAGGTTATGGGGTAACGGTTTTTACTTTTATTAAAATGGCTGGTAAGGTTGAAGTAGAAGTTGCTTATGAGTTAAGAAAAGAAGCTTTTTTAAAGCTTCAAAATCTACCTTTTTCATATTACGATAAGACTCCAGCGGGTTGGATTATGGCACGCCTTACATCTGATTCTAGAAAGTTATCTAATATTCTTTCTTGGGGCTTAGTTGATATGCTTTGGGGATTTGCTACTATGAGTGGGATTATGATAATTCTCCTTCTTACAAATATCCGCCTTGCTTTAATTAATTTAGCATTAACTCCTGTAATTTTTGTAATTGGTTTGTATTTTAGAAAAACGATTCTTAAAGCCTATAGAAAAGTTAGAAAGATTAACTCTAAGATTACAGCCTCTTATAGTGAGGGGATATCTGGTTCTAAGACTACTAAAACTTTAGTTTTAGAAGATAAAACTAATACGGATTTTAGTAATTTATGTAATGAAATGAAAACAAATGCAATAAAAGCTGTAATTAGATCATCAGTTTTATTTCCGATTTTAATGGTAGTTAGTTATTTTGGAGTCTTGTTTATTATGAGGCTTGGTGGTGGAATGGTTTTAAATGGTGATTTATCACTTGGAGTTTTATATTTATTTATCATTTGTACAATCCAATTCTTTGATCCAGTAATGCACGTTTCAACAATGATTGCTGAGCTCCAACAAGCTCAAGCATCAGCTGAAAGAATTATGTCTTTAATAGAAACACCACTTGATATTTATGATGAAGCGGACATTGAAAACAAATATGGGACTATATTACATCCTAAAAAAGAAAATTGGGAGAGATTAAATGGTGAAATTGAGTTTGAAAATGTTAGTTTTAAATATGAAAAAGGTGAAACTATATTAAAAGATTTTAATTTGAAAATTAAAAAAGGTATGAATGTGGCTTTAGTTGGAGAAACTGGTAGTGGTAAATCTACTATTATTAATTTGATTAGTCGCTTTTACGAACCTACAACTGGAATAATCAAGATCGATGGAATAGATTATAAGGCTAGATCAATATCTTGGCTTCATGCAAATCTAGGCTATGTGCTTCAAAATCCGTTTTTATTTAATGGTACGATTATGGAGAACATTAGATATGGTAAATTAGATGCAACTGATGAAGAAATATTAGAGATTTCAAAAGAAGTTGGGGTTGATGATTTTGTTCAAACATTTGATATTAAGTATAATACAATAGTAGGTGAAGGTGGAAGTAAGTTATCAGTTGGTCAGCGCCAATTAATATGTTTCGCAAGAGCTTTAATTAGTAATCCTAAGATTTTAATTTTAGATGAAGCTACTTCATCAATAGATACAAAGACAGAACTAAGCATTCAAAAAATAATTGAAAAGATTACTAAAGACAGAACTTGCTTAATGGTTGCGCATCGTCTTTCAACTGTAGTAAATGCGGACTTAATTTTAGTAATTAAAAAAGGTGAAATCGTTGAAAAGGGCTCTCATAGTGACTTGCTTAAAATGCAAGGAGAGTACTACGAATTATACAGAAATCAATTTATTACTAACAAATTAGAACTTTCAAAAAATATCTAAAAAAATCACTTGTATTAATGCTAAGCCTCCATACAACAATTTATATGGAGAGTGTTTGAAATGCGATTATAGGCTAATTTTATGGTATTAATAAGCACTTTAAATGCTGTAATTTCAGTTTGATAAGATTTTTCTTTTAAAACTAAAAAAAATTTATTATAATATTAGTAATTGGAGAAATTCTATGAAAACTTTATTTATGTATAATCCTGTTAGTGGCAAGGGTAAGATCTTAAAAAAAATTAAATACATTAAAAATGAGTTAGAAAAAGTTTTTGATTTAGTTGAAATATATGAGACTAGATCAGCACTTGATACCATTGAAAAAGCTAAAGCAGTTTGTGGGGAATATGATGTTTTAGTATTTTCTGGAGGTGATGGTACTTTTAATGATGTTGCTTGTGGGATTGCATCGTGTGATGAAAGACCAATCCTTGGTTATATTCCTTCTGGTACTGTTAATGATATTGCTAAGAATTTGAAAATTTCTAAAAATATTAAAAAAGCAGTTAAAGTAATTACTGAGAAAAACATTATTAATCATGATGTTGGCATGATTAATGATAAATATTTTATTTATGTGGTTGGCATGGGTACTTTTACTGAAGTAAGTTATAGAACAAAACAAAAAACTAAGAGAATTTTAGGGAAACTAGCGTACTTTTTTGATGGCTTTAAAGATTTCTTTAGTCCTAAATTATCAAAAGTTATTATAAAAGGTAAAGATGTTGACTTTGAAGGCGTTGTTCCTATGGTATTAGTATTAAATTCAGTTAGTGCTGGTGGGATTAACTTTAATATGAGAGGTCATCTAAACGATGGTGTCTTTGATATTCTAGCAATTAAGAATGGCTTTTTTAAAGGCATGCTTAATTTGGTTAAAACAATAGTTTTTGCTTTTAGAAAGAAAAAACAAAATTCATATGTTAGTTATTTTTCTTCACCTGAATTTGAGATAATTTGTGATAAAGATATTACTTGGTGTGTAGATGGTGAAGAAGGACCAAAGGGAAATGTTAAAATTAAAAACTTACATAGTCATTTGAAGATATACGCTCCAAAACTAAAAAGGGATAAAGAATGAGAATTATTGCAGGAAAACATAAAAGATTAGTACTTAATACATTAGAAGGAACTACTACTAGACCAATGATGGATAGAATGAAAGAGTCGATTTTTAATACTATAGGGCCATTCTTTGATGGAGAAGTTGTTCTAGATTTATTTGCAGGGTCAGGGGCCTTAGGCTTAGAAGCTCTAAGCAGAGGTGCAAGTCTTGCATATTTCGTAGAAGTTGATAAAGATGCTTTAGAAATTGTTAAAAAGAATGTTTTAAAAGCTAAAGA
>JAQUUM010000083.1 GCA_028693885.1 Bacilli bacterium | reverse complement strand
GTAGAAAGACTTTTTTTAGCTGTTGTAACTAGTGCCTATGATGAAGAAGAATTAGAGGATGGTGAAATAAGAGAAATACTAAGATTAAAGCCTTCTCTTGCTCCTTATAAGGTTGCAGTTTTGCCATTGGTTAATAAATTAAATGATTTATCATTTGAGATATATCAAAAAATATCAAAAACTTTAATGGCTACGTATGATACTAGCGGGAAGATTGGTAAAAGATACCGTAGACAAGATTCTATTGGAACGCCTTTTTGTGTAACGGTTGATTTTCAAACTTTAGAAGACGAATGTATAACTATTAGAGAACGTGATTCGATGAATCAAGAAAGAATAAAGATTATTGATTTAGAAAAATATTTGATAGAAAAAACAAAATAATTTAGGAGATTATATTGATTATACCTGAAGTTGTAATTAACGAAATCAAAGAAAAAGTTAATATTGTAGATGTTATAGGACAATATATAAGATTGGAAAAAAGGGGTAATAACTTTTTTGGGAAATGCCCTTTTCATGATGACAACAACCCTTCCTTATCAGTTTCCCAATCTAAACGTTTTTATAAATGTTTTAGTTGTGGTGCTAAAGGTGATGTAATTAAGTTTATTAGTGATTTTGAAAAAATCCCTTATATTCAAGCTATTAAAAAAGCTGCTTATATTGCTAATGTTGAGTTGAATATAACTGATTTTAATGAGGACTTAGTTGAAAAAAAATATTTTGAAATTATGCAAGAAGCCAAAAATTTTTTTAAAGTTGTTTTAAACAATACTACAGAAGGAAAAGAAGCCTTAAACTATTTAACTGAAAGAGGAATTTCTAAAGAAATAACTGAGCGGTTTAACATAGGTCTTGCTTCCTCTAAAGAAAATCTTTTGTTTACTGCCCTTACAAAAGAAAAAAATAGATTACCATTAGATTTGATCGAGCTTGGTTTGGTTAAAGTTAGAAATAACAATGAATATTATGACTTGTTCAGGAATAGAATAGTTTTTCCTATTACAAATAATAATGGGAAAACTGTTGGTTTTAGCGGAAGAATTTATAGGAATTATTCTTCAAATGAAAGCAAGTATATAAATTCGCCGGAAACTAGTATTTTTAAAAAAAGTAATATATTGTATAATTTTTACGAATCCAGCAATGAAATAAGAATTAAGAAAAATGTTTTCATATTTGAAGGCTTTATGGATGTAATTGCTGCTTATAAGGCTGGGATTAATAATACAGTTGCTACTATGGGTACAGCTTTAACTAAAGATCATGTATACAATTTAAAAAAAATAACAAGTAGTGTGACACTTTGTTTTGATGGTGATGAGGCAGGAATTGAAGCTACTAAAAAAGCTATTAAAATATTCACTGAAGCAAATTTCGAAATAAATGCAGTTTTAATACCGGACCACTTAGATCCTGACGAATACTTAAAAAAATATGGTGAGAAAGCTCTATATAAAATTTTAATTGAAGATCAAACAAATGTTGTTGAATATTTGTTTAAAATTTATTCTAACAATATAGATTATAATAATATCAATTCTATAGAAAAATTTAAAATTAGTATGTTTGATATTTTAAAAATATATAATTCAAACACTATAAACGAAATATATATTAAGAAAATTAGTAAATTATTAAACTTGGATTTTAACACAATTCTTTTGGATTTTAATAAACATAGTTCTTTTAAAATAAAAGAAAAAGTACCTGAAAAAATAATAACTAAAAAAAATTATTCAATTGAATCATATAAAGTTGGCTGTGCTAATTCTGAGAAAAATTTGATAGTATTAGCGTTTAGTGATAAATCAGATTGCTCATATATAATGAAAAAATTAGATAATAGAAAAGTTTTATCAACAAATAGAGAAATATTGTGTGAAATTGAAAATTATTGGAACTTATATAAGTTTATGGATAAAACAAGCTTCATTTCAAAATATTTGAATCCGAATTTGGTCGATGAATTTGAATGTATATTAAAGAATTTTAGTTTTGGTGATAAAACTAAAGAAAACAAGATACCTATTGAAAAACTTGATAATCTAATAAATCACGTTATTCAATATAGTGTAGTTGAAAAAATATTTAATGATGAAAATTTGTCACAAACTGAAAAAATAATTCAGATAAAAAAAATTATAAAAAAGAGGAGTTAATATGGAAGATAATACTTTAATGTTAGAAGAGCTAATTATTGAAGGTAAAAAGAAAGGCTATGTAAATTTAAAAAAAGTTCTTGAATTGCTCGATGAAGAAAGTGAACAATTTGATGAATTCATAAAAAGACTTGAAACAGAAGGCATTGATTTAGTGAAAGATGAACTTGAGGAAAATGGAGAGTTTGAAGTTGAAATAGATTTAGATGATGATATTGACCCTTTTGCTGAAATGGAATCAGACCCTGAATTTAGTGAGTTTACAACTGAGATTGAAAATGATTTAAAAAATAAAGATATAGATGACATTGTTTCTTCGGTATCACCTAATCAAGCAGACGACCCGATCAAAATGTATTTAAGAGAAATTGGCCAAATTCCGTTATTAACAACTGACCAAGAGATTAGATTATCAAGTGAAGTGCAGCAAGGAATATTAGCGGAAGATATTTTAGCTAATAAAGACAAAATTTCAACTGAATTTACTAAAGAACAAATTGAGCAAATTGAAACTGATGTTGAAGTAGGCAGTGTTGCAAGAGATTGCTTAATAGAATCTAATTTAAGACTTGTGGTATCAATAGCTAAAAAATATTTAGGTAGGGGAATGCAATTCCAAGATCTTATTCAAGAAGGAAATATGGGGTTAATGAAAGCTGTTTCAAAATTTGACCATACAAAGGGATTCAAGTTTTCTACTTACGCAACTTGGTGGATTAGGCAAGCTATTACAAGAGCTATTGCAGATCAAGCTAGGACTATTAGAGTTCCTGTTCATATGGTTGAAACAATCAATAAACTTGTAAGAACTCAAAGGAAGCTAACTCAAGAATTGCGCAGAGAACCAACTCCTGAAGAAATTGGCGCTGAAATGAAAATATCTCCTGAAAAAGTCCAACAAATTTTAAAAATTGCTCAAGAGCCTGTTTCTTTAGAAACTCCGGTAGGAGAAGAAGATGATTCTACTTTAGGCGATTTTGTTCATGATACTGAACTACCTAACCCTTTAGAATTTACTTTGACTGAAAAATACAAAGAAGAAATCGATATTGTATTGAAGACTTTGACTCCTAGAGAGGAAAAGGTTCTAAGGTTAAGGTATGGTCTTGCAGATGGTAAGCCACATACTCTTGAAGAAGTGGGAAAAGAATTTGGAGTGACTCGTGAAAGAATAAGACAAATTGAATCAAAAGCTATAAGAAGGCTTAAACATCCAACTAGACAAAAAAGATTAAGTCAATTTAAAAATCTCACTTAGATTATTAAAAAACACATTATTTTGGCAATAATGTGTTTTTGTGTAATTACTAGAAAAAACATTAAAGAGCGATTGTGGGGCTAATTTTGCCCTTTAAAACTCAAATATAGGAGTGATTTAAATGCCAGTTTCTAAAAGAATCAAAGAAATTTGTGAATATATTAATAATAATAGTAGAGTTGCTGATATAGGATGCGATCATGGGTATTTGATACTTGAAGCTATTGCATCAAAAAAAATTTTATATGCACAACTAATAGATAATAAAATAGCTCCATTAGAAAAAGCAAAAACGAATCTAAAAAATATTAAATTGAATATGGATTATACTTTATCTGATGGGCTTGATGATTTAAACCCAATTATTGATACTGTTGTTATAGCGGGAATGGGAGGTATTTTGATAAAGGAAATACTTCAAAAGAATTTAGTCAAATTAGAAAATAGAAATTTAATCATTCAAGCTAATAATAATTTGGAAAGGTTGAGAGAATTTTTGTATAATAATTTAATATATCCAGTTTCTGAAAAGATTATCTTTGAAAAATCATATTTTTATCAAATAATGTATTTAAAGAAAGAAAAAACAATTAAAAAATACAATTTTGAAGATTTGTATTTAGGTATGAAACTAAAAAACAGTAATTCAGTAATTTTAAAAAAGTATTGCAGTATGGAATTAAAAAAATATGAAAAGATAAAGGAAGATGTTTCTGAAAATAAAGATATAGAATTAATTGAAAAAAAAATAAATGTTTTGAAAAAGACTCTCAGAAGATTCATAAATAAAACTTAAATTTGTGCAAATTGCTTGTAAAAAAAATACAAATATAATATAATACAAGTGATGAGGTGTTACTATGGCAATTAAAA
Organism: Bacilli bacterium; assembly: GCA_028693885.1. Taxonomy (GTDB): domain Bacteria; phylum Bacillota_I; class Bacilli_A; order ML615J-28; family CAG-698; genus JAQUUM01. The sequence goes on along the minus strand of JAQUUM010000083.1, from coordinate 1,888 downwards.
AATATGAAAAACCGACTATCCAAATCATTAAGTTTGAATCTGAAGCTTTCTGTCTATCAACAGGGGTTAGTTTTGAATGTACATCAACGCCAATGTTATGTTATAACCAAATGGAGAATTTAATATGATGAAAAATGAAAATAATAAAAAATACGAAAAACCAACTATTGAGATTATTCGACTTGAAATAGTTGAGAAATTAAGCACATCTGATGTTGAGAATAGTGCGGTTATACCTTGCTATACGGAATAATTAAAAGGAGAGATTAAATAATCTCTCCTAATTAATTATTTTTCGATAATTGCTTGAACAGGACAAACTTCTTCACAATTACCGCAGTCGATACATACTTCAGGATTGATTTCGTAAATATCGCCTTCAGAAATACAATCAACCGGACATTCAGCAGCACAAGCGCCACAAGCGATGCAAGCATCAGTAATAAATCTTGGCATATCAGTACCTCCTTGATGGGTATATTATATCATAAAAGAAAAACTGTAAAATGATAAAACGCTTTCATTTTTATTTTATCGTTTAAAAAAGTCATTGATTTTTTATAGTTAATGTAGTAAAATTATAAGGCAAGAAAGGAATGATTATATGTTAGAATTTGCAATTTGGGTATTTATATTAATTATATTAGGTGTTTTAGTAGTTGGAGCAATTGTAGGCTTTTTTATATCAAGAACTGTTTTCACTAAGTACTTAGAAAAAAATCCTCCAGTTAATGAAAAAATGATTAGAGTAATGATGCAACAAATGGGTAGGACTCCTTCGGAAAAACAGGTAAGACAGATAATGGTACAAATGAATCAAGCTAAAACAAAATAAAACCTCAAAGAGGTTTTATTTTTTATCTAGCCATTTAACTTTATTTTCAGAATTATCAATTATTTTTTTAATATTACTTTTGTGTCTTATAAAAATTATAAAGAACATTAAGCACATTGAAACAGGAAAATATATATCATAGTGAGGATTGCTTGTAAAAATATTTAATATGATCGACAGTAAAAAAATACTTGCTGCTGCAATAATAGATCCTAAAGACACCATTTTACTGATTAAAATAATTAAAGCAAAAATACTAATTGCAATTAAGAAAATCCACCAACTATATGCAAATACAACTCCGCTAGCACTAGCTACTGATTTTCCGCCATTAAAATCTAAATAAATAGAATAAGAATGTCCAACGCATGTTACAACTCCATAAAATAATGGGTTGAATAAAGCATATTCCATAGGGACGATTTTTAAGGTAAACAAGGAAACGATTATTGCTCCTTTTGCAAAATCGCATAAATATGTATATACTGCGTAACGATACCCTAAAATTCTACCTACGTTTGTAGCTCCTATATTTTTACTGCCTTGTTCTCTAATATCTATACCTTTTAATTTTCCTATTATAAAACCAAAAGGGATAGATCCTATTAGATATGCAGCTATTAATAATCCTATTCTCACTGTAGTTACCATATTATCAACTCCGATTATTTTCTATTATATAACAACTTTTTATTAAAAGCAATCAAAAACGAAACTAATTTTAAAGGTGATAAAACATAATTAATATATTCAAATATAGTTTTTGATATAGTTTAATTAGTCTTTTTATTGATTGAATTATCATTAAACATGTGTTATAATATATATTAGTAGGTGATTAAAATGGCAAAAATATTACAAAAATATGATGAAAAATCAATTCAAGTATTAGAAGGATTAGAGGCAGTTAGGAAAAGACCTGGTATGTATGTTGGATCAACTGATTCAAAGGGGTTACATCATCTGATTTGGGAAATCGTTGATAATGCAGTTGATGAAGTATTAGCAGGACATGCTAATAATGTCAGAGTAGTTATCCACGAAGGTAACTCA
>JAQUUM010000082.1 GCA_028693885.1 Bacilli bacterium | reverse complement strand
TTCTTATTGCTGCTTCTTTTGGTTATGCTTATTTTGATAATTTGAGTAAAGAGGAGAACGAATCGGTTCAAATTGGAGAATGGTCAAGTGGTGGAGGTTTTCTAACTTACATTGCAGATTTTGAAAGTTATACTGGGGCTTCTGGAAATGTTGATATAAATGGTAAAATTTGGAGCTTAGCTAGTGTTGCCTTAGGTAATACAATAAATGATAATTATAACGAAACAAGTAGTTTAAGAATGATTAAAAAATCAGAAATCTCAACAGTAGATGGTTTTAAAGGTGCTAAATTTATTTCTTTTTATTATGGAAAAACAAAGGATAGTCCTGATAGTGGAAAACCAATAACACTAACTATGACAATCAATGGGTCAACTAATGTAGATTTAATATCAGGAGCACTTCCTGGAACGTTTAATTATGTTGAATTTGATTTATCATATCTTTATGTTACTGGTACTAATGGGACTCCAATAAGTACAGATAGTATTATAACTTTTGCCTTTAGCTTTGCAGGCCAAACAGGTAAGCCGAGTATAAGACAAGATTTAAATATTGATGATATTGTAATAATATATAGGCCTTAAAGAACGCTCTAGAAGAGCGTTTTTTAATTGGTGGACAAAAAATAAAAAACGTGATATAATATAAAAAATGATGAAAAAGGGGTAAAAAAATGAAATTAGAATTAAGAAAAGAATCAGTAAAAGAGGTACGTAATGCTAATATGGTGCCAGGTATTGTCTATGGTAAAAAGATTGACACTTTAGTTGTAAAAGTAGAAGAGAAATTAATTAAAAATGCACTTAATGAGTTTGGTAAAAGTAAAACATTTAAAGTTGAACTTGATGGTAAAACTCATACTGTATATTTAAAAGAGGTTCAATTAGATGCTTATAGAGGAAACAAAATTATTCATTTTGATTTACAAAAAGTTTCTGAAAAAGATAAGATGATTACTCATATTCCTGTAGTTGCACTTCATAAAGATGCTGTTGAAAAAAGAAAACTATTTGTTCAAATAGTTTCAACAACTATTGAAACTGAATATGGTGTAGGTAAAGGAATTACAAGTTTTGATATAGATGTTTCAAATTTCAACGCTGGTGATGCTGTATATGTTAAAGATTTGGTTGCAAAAGCATCAAAAGATTTAAGAATTTTAGAAGATCCTGAAAAAATGGTTTTAATAGTTAAAGAACCAAGTATTAAGATCGAAAGAACTGAAGTTGCTGAAGAAACTACTGAAGAAGAAAGTGAAGAAGGAACTGAAGAAACTAAAGAATAATCGAGAGCTTAACATGAAAAAAATTGCATTTTTCGATGCTAAACCATATGATAAAGTATGGTTTGACAAGCTTTTTAAAAATAAATACGACATTAGTTATTATGAGTATAAACTTAATTTAGAGACTGCTCAACTTACTAAAGGCTTTGATGTTGTTGTTGCATTTGTTAATGATGATTTGAGTGAAAAAGTAATTTCAGTTTTATCTAATAATGGTGTTGAGTTTATTGCTATGCGTTGTGCGGGATATAACAACGTAGATGTTAAAGCAGCTTATAAAAAAATTCATGTAGCAAGAGTTCCTGGATATTCTCCTTACGCTGTTGCAGAACATGCTTTTGCTTTATTACTTTCTTTGAATAGAAAGATACATAGAGCATATGCAAGAACTAGAGATCATAATTTTAGTATTAGTGGTTTGACTGGTTTTGATTTAAAAGGTAAGACGGTCGGAGTGATTGGAACAGGAAAAATTGGTCAAGTATTCATAGATATAGCTAAGGGATTTAATATGAATGTAATTGCTTACGATTTGTTTCCTTTAAAAGATAGAAATATAAATTATGTAACTCTTGATGAATTATTTAGTAAGAGTGATGTAATTTCACTTCACTGTCCGTTAACTGAGGATACATATCATTTAATAGATAAAACTAATATTGAAAAAATGAAAAATGGGGTTGTATTAATAAATACATCAAGAGGAGCTTTGATAGATAGCGAAGCTTTACTTAATAGTTTAAAAGAAGGTAAAGTTAAAGCAGCAGGACTTGATGTTTATGAAGAAGAATCAGAATTCTTTTTTGAAGACTTTTCAAATGTTATAATGAAAGATGAAGTACTTTCAGCTTTACTAGCTTTACCGAATGTTATTATTACATCTCATCAAGCGTTTTTAACTGATGAAGCACTTGAAAATATAGCTACAACAACTTTAGAAAATATTGAAGATTTTTATGCGGATAAACCACTTAAAAATGAAATTTGTTATCGTTGTGAAAAGGCTGGTGCAAATCCTAATTGCTATAAAAATATGAATGGAAGATGCTTTTAAAGGTAAAATTTATTTTTACCTTTTTCTTTTTGTTAAAAAAAGCACTTTATTTTAAGTAAAATATGGTATAATAAAGTATAAAACTTTAATAATAATGAAATTTTAAGAGGTGATTATATGATAAAAAAAATCCTTGCTAAGAAGAAGTGGTTATTCATAATACCTCTTTTCTTTTTATTTATTTTAAGTGCATGTAAACCAGCTGAAGCTACTTATGTTGTTTCTTTAGATTCAACAAACTTTAATACGGTGTATGAACTGGGTGAAGAGATAAATTTATCTGGCTTAATTATAAAAAGAACTTATACTGATGAGACAGTTTTAAATATTGTTGTTGAAGAAAATATGGTATCTGGGTTTGATACTACGACTATTGGAAGTAAGATGATTGTTGTTACTTATGAAGGTGAGCAGTATCCGGTGGATATTGAGGTTATTGAAGAACACATTGATCAAAGGGATATAGAAATTACCAATGCTACTAATTTGATTATTGGTGACGAATTACAACTTGCATATACTATAAGTAATGTTAATGGAAGTTCTTCACAACTTCAATGGCACAGTAGTACTCCTAGTGTTGCTAATGTTAGCAATTCTGGTTTGGTTAGAGCTTTTACGAGTGGCTATACAACGATTACGGTAACGATAGTTGGAACTACAAAATCTGATTCAGTAGATATAATTGTAGGTCAAAGCTTAGAAGATATTACACCAAGTATTAGTTTTGCTAATAGTAAAATAGATATGTTTGTTGGTGATACAGCTGTACTTGCTCCGGTTTTAGAAAATATAACTAATCCTTCGTTAGTAACTTTTTCTTCTGATGCATCTTCTATTGTAAGCATAAGTGGAAATACAGCAACTGCTAATTCGGTAGGGACAGCTGTAGTTAGTGCAATTTTAAGTACAGATACAAAGATAAGAGCTTATTTAATTTTTGAAGTTCAAGAAGCTCAAATAGAAGTTTCGGTTGACATACTAGGAAAGAAATATTTTCAAGTAGGAACTAGTGCAACTTTAATTGCAGTAGAAAGACCATATAATACTGATGCAGTAGTTAATTGGAGTAGCAGTGATGAAACAAAGGCAACTGTAGATAATGAAGGGGTTGTAAATCCTCTTCAAAAAGGAATTGTTGAAATTACAGCTACTTTAGTTAGTAATCCTGTTATCAGTAAGAATTATAGAATTTATATAAACGATATTACAACGGTGAATATGAGTATTAGTGCAGCTAATAATACTGTTGCGAGTGGAGCGACTTTACAGCTTCATGCTAATTTTTCATCAACTTATTATTCAGAAATAAAATGGGTTAGTACTAATACATCTTTAGCAACTATATCAAGTACTGGATTACTAACAGCTTTGAGTGCTGGAAACTTAGTAGTTGTGGCATATGCAGGATACGAAGATGAGTTTAGTGCAACTTATGTTATAACAGTTACAGGAGAAGTTGCTAAACCTGTTATAACGATAACTGGAGAAAATTCAATTTTTGTTGGTGAGGCAACAACACTTAGTGCCACAGTATCATTAGGAAGTCCGATTTTTTCTTGGTCTAGTAGTAATCCTTTTGTTGCAACCGTTGTTAATGGAATTGTCTACGGAATGTCTGTAGGCCAAGTAACAATAATCACTAGTTTGACTAGTGATTCAAGTGTTTTTGCAACTCATAACATTTTAGTTATGAGTCCTAATACCGGGGAAACTATTTCAATAACTGGGTTTAATGAATTGCTTGTTTCAAAAACTATAACACTTTCTGCTACATGTTCAGTTGAGGGTAGTATATCTTGGGCTTCAAGCAATAAAAATATTGCAACTGTAGACAGCAGTGGTGTAGTTACAGGTGTTGCAGCTGGAGTGGTTGATATCATCGCTTATTTAACTAGTGATCCTACTCTTATTACATCTTATGAAATTGAGGTTTTTGAAAATCAAGAAGGCTTGACTCAAAAAATAATTATTGGTAATGATACAGATGTTGATTTAGGTGAAGAATTACAATTAAGTTATTCGCTAAATTTCACAGATGAAACAATAGTAGTTCTTTGGAGTAGTAGTAATACTGCGATTGCTAGTATTAATTCAAGTGGTCTGCTTGAAGCTCACCAAATAGGAATAGTAACGATTACTGCAATGATTGAGGGTTCTAGTATATATGATGAAGTTGAAATTCAAATCTTAGATGTTGTAAGAACGATTAGTTTGACGGGTACAGCTAATCAAATTACAGTAGGTTCTACTGCACAAGCTGTTGTTACTGTTACACCTAAAAATGCAACATATAGTTTTTCTAGTGAGGATGACAGTATTGCTACAGTAAGTTCTACTGGCTTGATTACAGCTGTAAAAGGTGGGTTTGTTGATATAACAGTAACATTAGATGAGGATGAAGAAGTATTAGATACTATAGAGATTTATATAGTTCCAACTTCTATTATGTTAATAAGACCTAATAGTTATTTATATACAGGTAGTACAATGCAGTTAAGTTTAGTTCCAGAAGGTGTTGTAGTTAGTTATGAGTCTAACCATACTAGTATGGCAACTGTATCATCGAGTGGACTAGTTACTGGAGTTAGTGAAGGTTCGGTAGTAATTACCGCAACATTAACTGCTAATCCTACTATTTCAAGTACAGTTACATTATTAATAGTAACCGCACCTACAATTACAATCACAGGACCAAACGAGGTTGTTTTGGCTAATACAATTAATTTAATAGTTGATTGCTCAGAAGAAGGCACGATTGTTTGGGAGAGTAGTGATACAGATAAAGCTTTAGTTAACAATGGTAGTGTTTTAGGATTGGCTGTAGGTAGTGTTATAATATCAGCTTATCTACAAACTGATCCTAGTGTTATAGCAACCCATGAAGTAGAGGTTGTTTTAGAAGGAAGTTTACCAACTGGTACTATGACAATAACTGGTGGTAATCAAATAATAAAAGGTAATCAAATAACTTTGAAAGCTGAATGTAGTATAACTGGTACTATTGCTTGGTCTACAAGTAATAGTAATATAGCTTTTGTAAATAATGGTGTTGTTTATGGTGTTGCTAGTGGAACTGTAAGCATTACAGCCTATTTAGTATCTGATTCTGGCGTTATGGCAACTCATAATATTACAGTTTTAGAATCAGGACCAGGAACTACAATTACTATAACTAATTCTGCTAACATGGTTGTTGGCAATACTAGACAACTAGGCTATACGATTAGCCCTGTAAATAGCAGTGCAGTTGTTTTGTGGGATTCAAGTAACACAAGTGTAGCAACAGTTTCTTCAACTGGACTAGTAACTGCAGTTTTAGCAGGAACAGTGATTATCTATGCAACAATTGAAGGGACATCAGTTGTATCTTCTGTAAACATAACAGTTACTGATACTGAGGTTGTTACTGTTTCGATTACTGGAGCACATGATGTTAATATAGGAGATACAGTGACTTTGCTTGCTACAGCTTCAAATGGTGGTAGTGTTACTTGGAGTAGTAGTAACTCAAATGTTGCAATCGTTAATAGTGGTTTAGTTTTAGGAGTAGCAGTTGGAGTTGTTAATATTACAGCAACACTTTCAACTGATCCGCTAATATATGCAACTCACCAAATTACGGTTCTGGATAATTCAAGTGCTAATCCTGATGTTTATATTACAAATTCAAAAAGTATAACAGTTGGTGAAGATTTGCAGTTAGGTTATGTTATAGACCCAGCAACTCCGGGTGCTACAGTTTCTTGGGAAAGCAGTAATAGTGCTGTTGCATCGGTTAGTTCAACAGGTCTAGTTCAAGGTATAAGTATTGGTACAGTTACAATATACTTGATAGTTAATATATCAGGGGATGAGATAGTGGCCTTTTCAAATATTACTGTAACAGAAGCTGT
>JAQUUM010000081.1 GCA_028693885.1 Bacilli bacterium | reverse complement strand
AGCTAAATAAGTAGGATCTTCTACTAAAACTATGTCGCCTGGATTGATAAAGCATTTACACATAAAGTCAATCCCTTGCTGGCCTCCTGATATTACTAACATATTCTTTAAACTCAAATCCTTTATTGCTTTATATTTATCCAAAAACTTAAATATTTCATTCTTTAATGGAACATAACCTTCACTAGGTCCATACTGCAAAACATCATGAGCATTACTACTTGACAAAACCTGATTTGCAAGCGTCTTAATTGTTTCAAGTGGTAATGTCTTTTTAGTAGGGAACCCTCCAGCAAAAGAAATAATTTCAGGTTTTGTAAGAAGACTAAAGATTTTTCTAACTGAATTACCTTGAATGTTTTTAATTCGATTACTTAATTTTTCTTTCATAATATACCTCTATTAAAATTCATCTTCATAATTTATCGAAAAATCCCTTAAAGCTTTTTTAATCAATGGACTTGCAAGTGCTGCTAAAATAATTTTCAATGTATCAAACACAATAAATGGCACTACACAAATCAATAGCGCTTCTTTAAATGTTACTAACATAATAAATGAAAACCAAACGCTTCCCAATCCATAACATACTATTAATGCAAGAATCATTCCGACTATATTAAAAAATATTTTATATCTTTTAATACTAGAAAAAAGTCCTATAACTAAAGCCATTAATGGATAAGCAAATATATATCCACCAGTTGGTCCCAATAAAACTGAAACTCCACCTCTAAGCATTGAAAATACAGGCAGTCCTATCGCTCCTAATATTATGTATAAACAAACTGAAGTTAATGAGATTTTCAAAGGTAGAACTGATGCTATGATAAATATTACCAAAAGCGATAAAGTAAAAGGCACTGGCGGAGTTGGAATACTAATTTGAGCAAAAATACATAAAAGAGCAGTATAAATTGAAACTTGAGATATAAAATTTATTTTATTCATTTTACTCATATTTTCACCAATTAGAGATATTATAACATAAACTAAAAGCATTTTCAAAATCTAAATATAAAAAATGACGATATTACTTACCGTCATTTTTTATGTTTTCTTTGATTTTATTAAAATAGTCTTTATCTGTTGCAAAACATCTATTTTTTTTACTACAATTACCACAAGCACCTTTATTCTTAATATAATTTCTAATATTAAAATATAAAATTAAACCAACTATCAAAATCACTATTACAAGTATAACACCATCAGTGAAAGTCATATTAACCTCCTAATAAAGTACCAATTCCAAAGACAAGCACTGAAATTATCCAAGCCATTGTTGTTTGAAATGAAATTGCATAAAGCATTTTCTTAGTACTTCCTAATTCTTTACGCATCGCTGCAATTGTTGCTATACATGGGGCTGAAAATAAATTGAAAGTAATAAAAGCATAGGCTGAAGCTTTTGAAAAAAAGCTAAACATGCCTGTTTCAAAAACACTTGCAGAAACACTTGTTGCATCCAATCCTGCTATAATATTCATCGATGAGATTACTTGTTCTTTAGCAACCAAACCTTGAATAGCACTAACTGTTGCACCCCAATTAAGTTCACCTAATAAAGGATAAAAAGCATAGGCTAAAATTTTTCCAATTGATGCTAGAATACTATCTTCAATTGACAAATTTACTCCATCAATATATCTAAAACTCCATGTGAAACTAAGTAATACCCAAACGATTATAGAACAAAGCAAAATGATTGTTCCAGCTCTTCTAATAAATTCCCATGCCTTTTCCCAAACATCGCGAGCTACATAACTAGCTTTTGGTTTCTTATATTCAGGAAGTTCTGAAATAAATGTTGATACTTTTTGTTTATACACAAACTTTTTCATTAAAATAGCTGAAAATAATATTACAACTATTGCTAAAAAATAAAGTGAAGCCGAAACTAACCCTGCATACTGATCAAAAAAGTACCCAGAAAACAAAGCAATTATTGGTAGTTTTGCACTACAAGGAACAAATGGAGTTAAAATAATTGTCATTTGTTTTTCTTTTTCATTTTCTATTGTTCTTGCAGTCATAACAGCAGGCACACTACAACCAGAACCTACTATAAAAGGAATCAAAGACTTTCCACTTAATCCGAATTTTGAAAAAATTCTATCTAAGAAAAAAGCAATTCTAGACATATATCCCGTTGTTTCTAAAAGTGAAATACATAAAAATAAAATTACCAGTTGAGGCACAAAACCTAAAACTGCACTAACTCCTACAACTATGCCATCAATCACTAAACTAACAGCCCAGTCTGATGCGTTAAGGCTTATTAAAACTTGTTCAAACCAAATAGAAAATTTCTCAAACAAACCAGCAATTAAATCAACTGTAGCCCCACCTATTACTCCAACTGATAAAAAATATACCGTAAACATTATTAAAACAAAAATCGGAATAGCAAAATACTTGTGTAAAAAAACTCTATCTAGTTTATCATTTAATGTATCTTTAAAAATTTTTTCTCTAACACTTTTAATTTTTACACTAACAATATAGTTATATCTTTGATTAGCTATTAATTGTTCTAAATCAACTTCATAATTAGTTTCTAAACACTCAATTGATTTTTTTATATCTTCGGTCTGAAAACTAATAAACCTCTGATCGCTTTCTAATATTTTGACTGCAATAAATCTTTTATGGTTTGTATTTAATATAGAAATAATTCTTTCAATTTCTTCTTCTACATCTTTTTCATAAATCTTATTTTGTTTTTTTTCAATATCTTTATAATGTTTTATTTTTTTAACTAACTTATCAATACCAGAACCTTCTAAAGCTGATATTGGAACAATTGGTATTCCTAAATCTTTTTCAAGTTCATCAACATCAATAGAAACACCTTTTTTCTCCATAATATCTGTCATATTAAGAGCAATTATAACTTTCGAATCTAATTCTTGAAGTTGAGTTGTTAAATACAAACTTCTTTCTAATGAAGTAGCATCAACTATATTAATAATTAAATCAACTTCTTCTTCAAAAACAAATTTTCTAGAGACTTCTTCTTCAAAAGTATAAGGACTTAAAGAATAAATCCCCGGCAAATCAACTATTTCATAATTAGTTCCTTTTATTATACCTACTTTTTTTTCTATAGTTACTCCAGGCCAATTCCCAATTTTCTGATTATTGCCAGTAAGTAAATTAAACAAAGTAGTTTTTCCACTATTTTGATTGCCTACTAAAGCTATTTTCATTATTCAAGCACCTCGATATCAATGTTCCTTAAATCTCTTTTTCTTAAACATAATTCATAGCCCCTTAGTTTTATATCAACAGGGTCACCCATTGGTGCCATCTTCTTAACTTCAACAACAACACCCTTTGTAATACCCATATCTAACAAACGTCTTCTCAAAGCTAAATTATCATTATGAACGCCCTTAACTAATGCTTTTTGTCCAATACACAAATCACTTAGATGTCCTTCTTCTTTTGGACAAAGTCGTCTTTTACGTGGACAATAAGCATTTTCTAGTCCAACTTGTCTTCCAAAGCCCCTACCAAATCCACGTCCTTGGCCTCTTCCAGAACCCTTTCCTTGAAATTTATTATTCATAGGTTTTACCCTCCAATTATTTGTTAACTACGGTTAACATTATATATGTTTAAATAGTTTTTGTCAAGCAATACAATTAAAAACATATGTCAAAAATAGACATATGTTTTCATATAGTATAAATTTTTATCAAACTTTTTGTTTTATAGATTTACAACTTTCAACATATCCTAATAAATATAAAAATACTGGTGCAGATATTTTATAAATCGATCTTCCTTCTTTATATTCATTATAAAGACCATAATCTTCTATTTTTTTAGTTATTACAAGATTCGGAATTTTAGAATCTGCACACTCTACAATTAAATCTTTTTCTGTTATTTGAGAATCTTCTCTATATTTAACTTCAATCATTATTGGTTTTTGAGATGAATGATATTTAACTACAATATCAATTTCCTTATTTTTTTCCCCACCTCTATAATATCCAACTTCAGCTATTTTATCATAACTAAATGATTTTACATGTTTATAAACTGCAGTTTCTGTCACAATTCCTAATTCAGCAGGATCATCCGTAATATCATCTTTCATTAAAACAGCGTTTCTAATAGCTGCATCAGAAATATAAATTTTATTTTGTGATTTAAGAATTTGCTTAGAACTAATATTGATCATTTTACTTATGTATATCAAATTAGCACTTTCTAAATAACCTATATATTTTTCCAAAGTGTTTCTATTAATTCCTAACTCCTTACAAATTGTTTGCAAGTTTATAATATTTGAAGAATTGTAGCATAAATACAAAAATATTTTCTCAATATCACCTATATTCCTAATCGCATAAATCGAAGGCAAATCTCTTTTTATTGCTTTATCAACTATATCTTCTCTTAAAATTCTTTGAGAATATAAATCATCATTTGATAAAGCTAACTCCGGAAACCCACCTATTTGTAAATACCTAATAAAATGAGGTTGCAAAAATGATAGTTTTTGCATAATATCTATTTGTTCTTGCTTTGAAAGAAGATATAATTGTGTAGGCTTTATGTTTTCTGGTAAAATAACCTTCTCTAGATTTATCAACTCACAGTATTCAAAAAATGACAATGTTGGAACTTGGATTTTAATCCATCTACCTAATCCGCTTTCCTTAACTTTATCTTGAAGTATTGGACTAGCAGAACCAGTAGCCATCACCTTTATATTAGTATTAGTATCATAAAGTACTTTTAGCCATTCGTTCCAATTTTCAGAATATTGAATTTCGTCAAAAAAACAATAAATGTCTTTATCCAACGAAATATTTTCATTATATATTTTTAAAACAGCATCAATACTACACATTTTTAATAAAGGGTGATCAAATGAAATAAAAACTATATTTTTAACTGGAATACCCTTTTTAATTAACCTAGATATAGTTTGATACATAATAGTAGTTTTACCCGTTCTTCTCGCACCACTTAGTAATACCATCCTTCTTAATTTGTTATCAAACGATAAATTGGCTTCATAATATGGTATTCTCTTCATCGGCTTATCAAAATCTCTCAGAACAATACCAGTCTTCCACCAAGGATTATAAGAATATAACAAATTAATTATGTTTTCTTCTGTAAAAATTGACATATTTTTATCTCCTATCTATTGATATTATATAATTTTTTTATTATAATGTCAATCTTTACTAGTATTTATTATCATTATAATGATAATAATTCCTAAGAAACATTATCAGTATATTGAAAAATAAAGTCCTTATCTAGAAACATTTGCTCCAAAAGGCATTAAAGCTAAAGGTACCATCTTAAAACATTGAACCCCAAAAGGAATTGTTATAATAAAAACAAACATAAGTATTCCTGCACCCAAAAAAGCAATTGCTAATTCCCAGCCAAAAAGAAGTAACCAAATAATATTCATAATAGGATGTTTATCAAAATGAATAGAAACACTTTTACCCATTGGTGCTAATACAAAACCAGCAATTTTAAAACATTGCTTACCAAAAGGTATCCCAATTATTGTCAAGCAAAGCAATATTCCTGTTAAAACCAACCCAAAGCTAATAATATTCCACCAAAAATTATCCAAATAATGTTACCAATTGTTTTCATCTTTATCCTCCGTTATATCAAAATTATACTTGTACTTATTTATTATTGCAAGATTTTTCTTAACTAATCACTAAACTTATGATAAAATTATCATATGAGGTAAGTTTATGAAAAAACTAACTATGTCTAATGAGGACTATTTAGAAGCTATAGTTATCCTTGAAAAAGAAGGAAATATAAAACTAACAAAGATAGCTGAAATGTTAAAAGTCTCAAAACCAGCTGCTAATAAAGCTATGAACCTTCTAGAAGAAAAAGGTTTTATTACAAAAGAAATATATGGTAATATTATTTTAACAGAAAAAGGAAAACTAGCAGGTAATAAAATCTATAAAAAGCATCTTGCTATAAAAGAATTTTTAACATCAATTGGCGTTTCTTCTGAAACTGCTGAAATTGATGGTTGTAAAATCGAACATATAATTAGTGAAGAAACCTTTAAAAGCATTTTAAAATATCTAGAAAATAATAAAGAAAGCAATTAATTGCTTTCTTTATTTAATATTATAAGTATCAATTCCTTTATAATTAACAATTTTAACCTTAGCATCACTTGCTAATTTTTGATAAATTTCTTCTTTATTTTTTACTTTTCTACTATTTAAAAAACTTTCAACCT
>JAQUUM010000080.1 GCA_028693885.1 Bacilli bacterium | reverse complement strand
CGCCCTTAAAACCTAAATATACTAGCATTTAGTAATAACTGCTAATAAAACAAGATTGTCAGTAGAATTATTACGAATACTGTGAAATTCATTTTCAAAGCAAGTATTAATTAACCCTTGATAAATAGGTAAATTTTTTTCAGAAGTTACTAATTCACCTTTACCGCTTAAAACATATATTATTTCTTCATCACATTCGTGTTTATGAAACCCAATCGAACTCCCTGGGAATAAAGTTAATCTTGCATAAGTTTTAATATTCTTTAAAATATTTTTTGCTCGCTCTATCTTAACCTTTCCAACACCACCACGCATCGATTCAATTATTTCATAATCATCAAATTTTTCAAGCATAATTTTCCTCCGGTAAAATAAACCTAATTTTTTTAGGAACAACACATAGTTCTAATTCTTTGGTTTGAAAAACCTCACCATCTACTGAAAAACTAGTCTCATCGGCACAAACAAATTTAATTTTTCGAGCCTTAACATAATAGATCATGTTTTTAAATCTAGGATCACTTATATGTAAACCTAATTTATACTTTTTAATTAATTTAAGTAGAGTAAACCTAGAAACTTTTTTTACTAAACAAATATCTAAGATTCCATCATCGGGTTTTGCGGAAGGCGTGCAGTAATATCCTCCCCCATAACAAATTCCATTAGAAACAGCACAAAGAAGCATTTCATCATCAAAAAATTCACTATCATCAATATAAATTTTTACCTTATGTTTAGTTTTTTTAAGTAAACTATACAAAACAGCTGCATTATATGCCATAGACCCACTTATAAAAGGCTTCTTTTTAAATTTCATCATATTAAAGGCAACATCTGCATCAAACCCTATATTACATACATTAACACCATAGCTTTTATTATATGAAATCAAATCAATTATCACTTCTTTTCCATTAATTTGATTTTTGATATTTGTAAAGTCATAATCTTTATATATTTTTAAAAAATCATTCCCAGATCCGCTTGGAAAACAACCTACTGCTACATTCTCAAAATTTAAAGCTCCATTAATTACTTCATTTAAAGTACCATCTCCACCACATGCAAAAATTCTTAATTTTTCTTCTTTGTTTTTTGAACAAAAGTTTTCAACATAATTAGTCGCATCTAGTTTAGCCGAAGTTATATGTATTATAGCATTCTTATCTATCTCTAATATTTTTTTGCTCAATTCTAAAGATATATTCTTCTTTCCAGCTGTTGGATTAATAATAAAAATATTTTGCATATAATCTCCTATAATAAATCAATTAAGTCTTTTTTTACATGTTTGAAAAAATCCATATTTATAAGTGAAAAAATAGAAATTGGTAACTGCATTAATTCCTTTTCAAACTTAATCAAAAAATAATTTAATTCTTTAATAATTTCACTTGTCTTAACCAGTTTATCAATTTCAAGTTTACTCTCTTTATCTAAGTTTATATAACTATTCTCACTTAATAATGCATTGTCATCTTTTTTAATAACATAATAATCAGCTAACAATCCTAAAGCTTCAATTTTTTTTAAATTAAATAAAATAACATTTTTAGTTTTATAAGCCCTAACGATTTCATAAATTTTATAACTAAATAAATCAACTTTTTCTGCTAACAATTGATTTTTGTTTAATTCTTCCTTTGCTGAAAGTGAAAATTGATCATATCTATCAAATAATGTTACACAATTTTTTAAACTTTTTACTTGGTCTAAAAACATATGCTTTAGTTCTATACAAACTCCATCATCAAATATACAAATCGTTTTATTATCACCAAAGTCTTTTTGAAAGAGAATATAATCATATGATTCTAAGTATTGATTTCTTTTTTCTAAATATTGATTTAGTTCTTTTTGGTTAATAACGACATACATAATGATTTTATCAGATTGGCTTTCTTTTGTATAACAGGCTTCTACTATTTCTTCTTTCTGCATAGCTTCAATTATCTTAGAAATTACTTCTTGTCGACTCATAAATATACCCCTTTCTAAAGAATATTGTACCACATTAATAAATGTTTGCATATAAAAACTCTAGTACAATTGTATCTAGAGTTTTAAAATGCTTACTATTCGTTTTTACCAAGCATACTTAGTTCTAAATGCCCTTTCATAGTATTGACTGATACTACCCAAACTTTAACAATTTGTCCTATTGATAATTTATCTAATGGGTGTTTTATAAAACCTTTACATATTTTTGAAATGTGTACCAAACCATCTTCTTTAACTCCACAATCAATAAAAGCGCCAAAATCTACGATATTTCTAACTACACCTTGTAGTTCCATTCCTGGTTTCAAGTCTTCTAATTTTAAAACATCACTTCTTAGCATAGGTTTTTCCAAAGTATCTCTAGGATCTCTAAGTGGTGCCATTAAATCATCTAAAATATCATTAAAAGTATATTCACCAACTTCAATACCTTTAATTAATTCTTTGCGATTTGCATTTTTAATAGCAGTAGTAAGTTGTTGAGTCCCTAAATCATTTTTACTAAAACCTAATTTCTTTAAAATTTCTTCAGCAATTTTATAACTTTCAGGATGGATTGCAGTCATATCTAGTTTTTCATCACCATCAGTTATTCTTAAAAAAGCTAGTGCTTGCTCTAAAGTTTTAACACCTATACCTTTAATATTAATACCTTGTCTATTTTTAAATGCTCCTGCTTCATCTCTATAATTTACTATTAATTTAGCAGTTTTAGAATTTAAGCCCGCTACTCTTTCAAGTAGTGATACAGAAGCTGTATTAATATTAACACCAACGCTATTAACAGCAGTTGAAACAACAAAATCTAAAGAATCACTTAATTTTGATTGAGAAACATCATATTGGTATTGTCCTACACCAATAGATTTTGGATCAATTTTAACAAGTTCACTAAGCGGATCTTGAAGTCTTCTAGCAATTGAAACAGCTGATCTTTCTTCAACACTGTAATCAGGAAATTCTTCACGAGCAATATCACTTGCAGAATAAATAGAAGCACCTGCCTCATTAACGATTATATAATTTACTTTTCTTTCAATTTTTTTCATTATGTCCGCAATAAAACTTTCAGTTTCACGACTAGCAGTACCATTGCCTATAGCAATAACTTCTATATTATATTTGTTTATTAATCTAATAACTTCTCTTTCAGAGTTTTCAGCTTCTTCTGAAGTAACTTCAGTACCTTTTGTTTTTTGATTTGGATAAATCTTGCCTTTTTCTAAAACCTTACCTGTCTCATCAACTACAGCTAATTTACAGCCTGTTCTATAAGCAGGGTCAACACCTAATACTACTTTCCCTTTCATAGGAGGAGTTAACAAGTAACTTTTTAAATTAGCACCAAAAACCTTTATTGCTTGATCTTCAGCTTTTTCTTTTAAATCAGCTCTTACTTCTCTTTCGATAGATGTTTTAATTAATCTCTTATAAGCATCTTCAATTGCAGATACTATATAAGGAGTTGCTATTGAATCTTCATTTTTGACAAACTGACGCTTCAAATATCTAAAAATTCTATCTTGATCTACTTCAATTGAAACTTTAAGAATTTTTTCAGATTCGCCTCTATTGATTGCAAGAACTCTATGCAATTTTATTTGATCTATTGGTTCAGAGTAATTATAATACATTTCAAAAGTCTTTTTTTCATCAAGTTTTTCATCTTTAACACTCGATGCTAGAATACCTTCTCTTTCAAACAACCCTCTTATCCACTTACGATACCTTGCATTATCTGAAATCATTTCAGCAATAATATCTTGCGCACCTTGTATAGCTTCTTCAACTGTAGCCACTACAAGTGCTTTGTCTGTATTTTCAACATCAACAGTAACATATTTATTAGCTTCAACTAAAACATCACCTTCTAACGGAAAGGTTAACATATATTCTGCTAAAGGTTCAAGCCCTTTATTTTTAGCATCTGTTGCTCTAGTTTTCTTTTTTTCTTTGTATGGTCTATAAATGTCCTCTAATTCAGCTAATTTATTAGATGCAATAATTGCTGCTTTAATTTCATCTGTTAACTTACCCTTTTCTTCAATTAGCCTCATAATTGCATCTTTTCTCTCTGCAAGTTTTTGGCCATAATCCCATTCTTGATAAATTGCTCTAATTTGTTCTTCATCTAAATTTCCAGTTGCTTCTTTACGGTAACGAGCAATAAATGGAACCGTTCCACCTTCTTCAATCAATTTTAATACTGAATTTATTTGACTGATTTTAACATTTTGTTCTTTAGAGATTTTTTCTAGTAATTGATCATTGATATAGTTATTTTCTGTCATTTGTTCCTCCTAAAAATACTATTAATATTATACTACTTTTAAAGCATTTTAGCAACATTAAAAAAAAAGCAAAAACGTTTTTCATTTTAACAATGTAAATAATCGGTACAATATCCATCTAGTTGCTTTAAGCCTAATTATATTTCTATCACCTTTAAAAATTTTTTCTTCATTATAAAAATTTTCATTTATTTTTATACTATAACAAACAAGCCCCATAGGTTTATCTAAATAAGGGTTATTTGGCCCAGCAATTCCAGTTGTACTAATACAAATTTGAGAATTAGTAATATTAGCTAACCCTTTAACCATTTCTTGTGCTACTTCTGTGCTTATTACTCCATATTTTTCAACCGTATTAGGATCAACTTTTAATCTTGTTATTTTAGAATCAATACTATAACAAATAAGACTTTCCGAAAAAATTGATGATGAACCTGATACACTAATAATTGAAGATGCTAATAATCCACCCGTACAACTTTCAGCAAAACTTATTTTATATCCTAGTAATTTCAACTTATTTACTATCACTGTTTCTATTTTCTCACCATTACTAATAATGTTTTCTTTTAAATTTCTAGTAATCTCAAATATAGCCTTAGTAAAAGAAGTTTCATTATTTGCTCTAATTTGAACTCTTAGATAACCACAATCTACATACAAACCAATTCTTAAATTATACTTTTTTTCTAAATATTGAATTTTTTCCTCTACTAAAGCTTCTGATATTCCCATAATTATAAAGTCTTTGATTAAATCAAAACTTTTATTTTTATTACTCAAATAACAAACCACATCTTTTTCAAACATTGGAATCATTTCAGATGGAGGCCCTACTAAAACAATTATTGATTTATTATCTTTTTCTATAATTGCTCCATCAGCAGTTCCGTTTTCATTATTAAGTAATTTTGATTGTTTTGGAAAATATGCTTGTTTATAATTACATTTTGGAAAACTTTTGCCTAATTGTTTTTTAAAATTATTTTCAGCTTCTTGATAATATACTAATTCTAAATCTAAAGCACTGGCTATTGCTTCTTTTGTAATATCATCATGAGTAGGACCTAATCCTCCTGTTGTAAATAAAACTTCTTCATCACTAGACAAAAAATCAATTACCTCATTTTTAATATCTTCAAAATCATCTTTAATAACAGTTATTTTATTATTTATAAAACCAAGTTCATTTAATTTACTCGCGATAAAAGCAGCATTTGTATTAATTACATAACCATTTAATACTTCATCACCAATATTTAATATTCTTACTTTCATACATTAAATCTAAAAAGCACAATATCCCCATCTTGAAAAATATACTCTTTACCTTCAAGTCGCATTTTTCCAGCTTCACGCGCTTCTTTTAAACCTCCATACTTTATAAAATCATTATATGAGGTTACCTCAGCTTTTATAAATCCTTTTTCAAAATCGGTATGAATAATCCCAGCACATTCTGGCGCCTTCATTCCTTTTTTGAATGTCCAAGCTTTGGCTTCGTTTTCACCAGCCGTAAAATATGTTGCCAATCCCAGCAAATCATACGCTTCTTTTGCTAAACGGTTTAATCCGCTTTCCTTTAAATCAAGTTCTTCCATAAAAATACTTTTGGTTTCATCATCAAGTTTTGCAAGTTCATCTTCAATTTTAGCACTAATAGTCAAACATTTAGTATTAGTAGACTTAGCAAATTCCATTACCTCTTTAGTATAGCTATTCCCTGTTTTAATTTCATCTTCAGCAATATTTAAAACATATATCATTGGTTTAAGCGATAAGAATTCGTAACCTTTAACTAAAGATATCTCGTCTTTAGTTAAATCAATATCTCTTGCACTAATACCTTTTTCTAATGATTCTTTAATTTTCATAAGTACATTATACTCATCAATGGCTTCTTGATCTACTTTTAATTGAGCTTTTTTAGCGATTTTCCCTGTTCTCTTTTCAATAACTTCAAGATCCGCAAAAATCAATTCCAAATTAACCACTTCAAGATCATTAAGTGGATCAATCTTACCATTCACATGAACAATATTTTTATCCTCAAA
>JAQUUM010000079.1 GCA_028693885.1 Bacilli bacterium | reverse complement strand
GTTAGATTAAGAAAAAGGCTAAGTTTCTTAATTTACTTTAATTATAAAGCCTTTTTTAAAATTGGTTAATATTTGAAAAAGCATTGGAAAGAAAAAACTGATAAGAAATTAATCTTATCAGTTTTTTTGTTTATTTTCTTCGTCTAATAATAAAGCCACCACTAGAACCACCTGCTCCTTTATGTTTAGCAATAAATAAACCACCACCGCCAAATACAAATAAGAAAGCTAGAATTAGTAATAGTTTTTCTAAGAAATTAGAATAAGGTGAGAATAAATAATAAAGTATGCTTATCTGTGAAGATGAATTATTAATATCAGGAATATAATCATCTGTTAACTGTTCGTAGATATAATCCATATCAAACTCAAAGCCTTCCATTTGGTAAACATCAACATAGATAATATTAAGAATAGTATAATAAAACTCTAATAGTGCTACATCAGTAAAATAACTATATTCACCATTATAAAAAGTAGCTTCTCTTAAACTTGCAATGCTTCCGGGCACGAAATAGGCTTCTAGCCTATAACCTGCTTCAAAGACTACATCTACAAACTCTGTATAAGTAATTTCATTCTCAACGTATTCAGAATAAAACACAGTGATTAAAACTCCCATATCGTTTTTTCCGATTTTCCAGCTTCTAAATAAGCTAGTAGTATCATAGGCTCTTGCTTCATCTAAATCATTAACTAATATAGTTGCTACTACAACTTGAGCACCACCAATTGTTTTGATATCTTTAGTAGCCTCATATAAATAAGCACTTTCTTCAATAATTTCAGCTCTAGTTTCAATCATTAAACTATTAGCATAATCACTAACATAAAAATCACTAGATGGTCTTGGAAGAGTATCTTTACTACAAGCAGTTAAAAAACAAATAAATAAAACAACAAGAGTAATACTTGTTGTTGTTTTAAATAGTTTAAGCAACATCTTCTAAACTACCCCAGTAATTATATTCAGCTGTGAAACCAAAAGCTTTTGCATAAAGGACTGCAGGGAATCTTTTAATAGAAGTATTGTAAAGATAAACTGCATCGTTATAATCTCTCTTAGATTGAGCAAGTAAACTATTAGTTGTATGAATTTCTTCAATTAAAGTTAAATATCCTGGGACTGCATTTGCAAGGTTATTATCTTCAATAATAACAACGAAACTATCATATGCTTCAGTTAATAAAGCATTAGCTTCATCTAATTGATCGATATCACCACTATTTTGAGCAGTAGCGAAAGCTGCACGGGCAGCTGTTACCATATTAAATACTTCTAAGGAATAACTTTCTAAATCAGTAATTGCTTCTTGCATTTCACTTAAAGTATCATCTTTTGTTTCAATACGAATTGCAATTTGACTAATGTTTTGGTCAACTGATTCTTTTTTATTAAGTAGACCATTATATCCAACAATTAAAACAATTCCAACAATTACTAATACAAAGACAGTAACTCCTAAACCAATCAATAATCCTAATTTTTTCATTCTTTTTATTTCCTCTCATAAATTATTGAGACTATTATGATACTTATGATAAATTTAAGCAATATCTTAAAGATAAAAACTTTATCTTTTTAAAATTATAGTTTTGAGTTATAATATAAATTAAGGAAATAAAATTTAAGGAGATGTTAAAATATGGCTAAAATTAAAGATGTTGTTATCATAAACAATCATACTATTAGATTAGAAGTAAATGCATCTATTGGAGATGAAATTGATTTATCGGATTTAAATAAAATTGATTTATCAATTTTAGACCAAAAGATAAAAGCATTAGAGGATGTTGAATATACTAAAAGATTAAATGCTTTAAGAAAAGAAATTGAAAATGAAAAAAATCAAGAAATGCTTAAAAGAGAAAAAATATTAGAAGATAAAATTACTCGTCTTGAGGCTGATAGTAAAAACTTAGTTTTAATTAAAGAAAAAGAATTAGATAAAAACTATAGCAATCAAATAAATGATTTAAAAATAAGTATTGCTCAAAAACAAAATGAAATTGAAAGAATAAACGCAGAAGTTAGTAGTAAAGAAGAAAATGCTGTTTTAAAAGCTAGAAGTGAATTAGAAAAGAAAATAGCTGATTTAGAATTTAGGAAAATGGAAGAAGAATCAAAATTAAAAGAAGAAATTAATAATTTAAAAAGAGATAGATCAACTTTAAATGTTAAAAAGATAGGTGAAGATTTAGAATCATGGTGTGATACTGAATATACAGCTTATGCTCAAACAGGTTTTCAAACCTGTGATTGGATAAAAGATAATAAAGTAGTTAAATCAGATGATGATGATAAAGGTACTAAAGCAGATTATATATTTAGAGTTTATGCTACTGAAGAAAGATGTGAAAATGATTTATTAACATCTGTTGTTTGTGAGATGAAAAGTGAAGCACCTAATTCTGTAAATAAAAAGAAGAATGAAGATTACTATAAAAGATTAAATCAAAACAGAGATAAGAAAAACTGTGAGTATGCTTTATTAATTAGTGAACTTGATTGGGATAATCCCAATGATGTTCCTATAAAAAAGATAAAAGAATATGAAAAGATGTATATGGTTCGTCCGCAGTACTTTATAACTTTCTTAAGTATTATTTCTACATTAAGTTTAAAATACAAAGAATTATTAGTAAGTGCTAATTTAGAAAGAGAAAAGTTAAAAGAAGTTATTGAAATTGAAAATGAATTTGAAGAAATGAAAAGAAAACTAATAGATGATCCACTTCAACTAATTGAAAGAGAAGCATTAAAAGTAAAAGATGAAGCTTCTAAAATTCTTAAATCAGCTGAAAGTATAAACGACTTAGCTGATTCAATTATCAAAAGAGGGATTGAAAAAATCAAATCTAGAATTGATAATTATAGTATTACTAAAATTACTAAAAGAGTAAAAAAACTAGAAGACAAATAATTAATTATAAAAAGCGAACCTTTAAAAGGGTTCGTTTTTAAATAAAAATAAAGTAAAAAACCTTCTAAGACTTAATATATATTAGAACAGTAAAAAACTAAGTCTAATAAATGTAATAAAACTGTAAAAAATAAAATTATTAACGTAAAAAACAATTTGTTAGCATTTAAATTTGTAAAAAAAGTGCAAAAATAGATAATAAGGTTTGACATTTAATAAAAATAGAACTATAATACTTATACAAACGATATAATTGTTTGTATAAGAGGTGGAAGATATGTTAGTTAATTTTAGATTTAAAAATTTTAGGTCTTTTAAAGATGAAAATATTCTTTCTATGCAAGCGGCGAATTATAAAGAACATATGGATTTTAATACTTTTGAAGTTCCTAATAGATTGTTACCTAAGGATAATGTATTGTTAAAAAGTACTGTTATTTATGGCCCTAATGCATCAGGTAAATCAAACATTTTAAAAGGATTGTTATATATGCAAAACGCAATACTTTTATCATCTGCTCCTGCAATAGGAGTTATTAAAAATAATGAGAGTTTTGCATTTCTAGAAAACAGTGAGGCTGAAGAAAGTATTTATGAAGTAGAGTTTATAGAAAATAATACTAATTATTTATATAACTTTACAATTAAAAACAAAGCAGTTTTTTCAGAAAACTTGTATAAGAGAACTGATAGAAGAGTTAATATATTTGAAAGAAACGAAAATGCTATAAAGATTTCTTTATTAGAAAATAAACCTTTATCCTTTATTCGTATTTTTAAAGAAACTTTATTTATTTCAACGGCAAGTCAAAGTTATAATCTTCCTGATGCTGTGAAACAAGCCATTAATGATACAATTAATTGGTTTAAAAGATTAATGATAATTTTCGAAGAAAACATTAATATGTTTGGAATATACGAAATTGAAAATCAAAAATATTTAAAAGAAGCAGTTGAGATATTAAAACTAGCAGATATGGGAATAAAAGATTTTAGTGTTCATAAAGAAAAATTAGTTACTAATAGAGATGTTTTAGCACACAAACCTATAGATATTTCATTTGACCCGTTTTCAAAAATAGAACAAGATAATAGTGGTATTGGCAAAGCAGATATAAAAACAAAATTTAATATTTATAATTCTAATAAAGAAATAGTTGGAGAAAAGGAAGTTTTTTTGCTTAGAGATTATGGTTTTAATTCAGAAGGTACGAAAAGATTATTGTTTTATTTAGGATGGATTATTGCTGCTCTTGACCAAGGAAGAGTAATCTTAATAGATGAACTGGATTCAAAACTATATTTTTTACTAGCTGATTATATTTTAAAGTCATTTAATTCAATTATTAAAAATCCTAAAAACGCTCAGTTAATTGCAACTGCACATAATCTAATGTTAATGGATGGAGATATTAGAAGAGATCAAATTTATTTTACAAGTAAAGATGATTATGGAATTAGTGCTTTAGCTTCATTAGCTGATTTTAAAAATGTTAGAAAAAATGACTTATTTAGCAAAAAATATTTGTTAGGATTTTATTCGAAATTACCAAATATGAATGAAGAGTTTTAAGAGAGGTTTGCATGAGAGGCAGTAAAAATAGGGAGATTAATAATAAAGATAATTACTAATGGAAAAGATACAGAAAAAAACTATTTTGAGATACTTAAAAATAAGAATAAATCTCCTTATTCAACTGACATAACTTATGAGAATAAAGATCCTTTACAATTAGTTGAAAAAGCTATATTAAGAAAAGATGATAAAAAGTAGTTTTTGATTATAGTAAAAGCGTACTAGGAATTTATTCTAGACGCTTTTTTTATAAAAGTCCCTTGAAAAATCTTCATGTAAGTATAAAAAGTCCCTTGAAAAATCCTTATATAAGTATAAAAAGTCCCTTGAAAAACATTTTAGAAAGGTATATAATATAACCATAGAGGTAATTAATATGCTGAAAAGAAAAATAGAAAGAGATTTATTAAATTGGAAAAGTGATGAAAATAGAAAACCTTTAATTGTTAAGGGAGCGAGGCAAGTAGGTAAAACCTACTCTGTTTTAGATTTTGCTAAAAAGAATTATAAAAGCGTTATATACATTAACTTTGTCCAAAACCCAAGTTTAAATTCGATTTTTGATGGAGACTTAAATGTGGATAATTTATTAACTTTAATAACTGCATCAGTTCCAAATGTTAATTTAGTACCATTTGAAACTATTATAATACTAGATGAAATACAAAACTGTCCTAATGCAAGAACTGCTTTCAAATTTTTTGCAATCGATGGTAGATATGATATTATCGGAACTGGTTCTTTACTTGGATTAAATAGCCATATTGAAAAAATAAGATCTTATCCTGTAGGTTATGAAAGGATTATAGAGATGTATTCACTTGATTTTGAAGAATTTTTGTGGGCTAATGGAATGAGTGAAGAGATTTCTAATACATTGTTGAAGTTTTTAGAAACAGAAAAAGAAATACCATTAGCGATTCATGAAAACATAATGGACTTATTTAGAAAATATATCGTAGTTGGAGGTATGCCTGTACCTGTAAAAGTTTATATTGAAACTCATGATATGAATAGAGTTTTAAGTGAACAAAAAGATATTGTTTTTAGTTATCGTGAAGATATGGTGAAATATGCATCTCAAGATGAAAAAAATAAAATAAGAGAGTGTTTTGACTCGATACCTAAGCAACTAGCTAAGGAAAACAAAAAATTTCAATATTCATTATTTGATAAAAATGGTTCTAGTTCAAAATATTTAGGTAGTCTGAATTGGTTAGTTGATGCTGGTATTGTTTCTAAATGTTTTAGTTTAAATCTTTTAGAATTGCCTTTAGAAGGCAATTCAGTAGAAAACAACTTTAAAATTTATATGAAAGATAGTGGATTGTTTGTATCAATGTTAGAACAAGGCAGTGTAGAAAATATTTTAAAGGGTAACTTAGGAATATATAAAGGTGCAATTTATGAGAACATAATTGCTGAAGTGTTTTTAAAAATGGGGAGAAAACTATATTACTACAAAAAAGATTCAGGATTAGAAATAGATTTTATTATAAAATATAAAGGTGAATTAACTTTAATAGAAGTAAAATCAAATGATGGAAATCAAAAATCTTTAAAAACAGTTTTAAAAAATAAAGATATTTATAATGTTAATAAGGGTATAAAGTTAGCTAATAAGAATATTGGTAAAAACAAATATTTTAAAACGTTACCACTTTATATGAGTTTTCTATTAAAAGAATATTAGTAAATTGTATTTTATTTAGTATTAAAATAGATTAATATTGTTTTAATGAATAAAAAATAGTAAAATATAAGCGATGTTTTAAAAAGGCGGGAATATGAAAAAACTTATTATTATCATACTGTTATTATCATTTAATTTAATAGGTTGTAGTTTTCTAAGAAA
>JAQUUM010000078.1 GCA_028693885.1 Bacilli bacterium | reverse complement strand
AAAAGATGTTAATATTGATGTATTAAAAGATTTAATTGATAGAATCAGCGATTATTTAAAAGAAAGCATAGTTTTTGTTGGAAACATAATTGAAGATAAGATCGTTTTTTTGTGTAAAAATAAAATTTCATCCTTAAATGCTGGATTTCTTGTAAAAAAGGCTGCTATTATTTGTGGTGGAAATGGTGGTGGAAGACCAGATTTCGCTCAAGCAGGCGGTAAAAATTTAGAATTTGTAGGAAAAGCTTTTGAAGAAGTGTATACTGAAATTGAGGAGAAAATATGAAAATCATAGGATTAGACTTAGGTACTAAAACTTTAGGAGTTGCTATTAGTGATGCATTAGGAATTATTGCTAACCCAATTGGAACTTACAGGATTGAAGAAAAAAACCTAAATCAAGCTTTAGAATTTGTAAAAGATTTGATTAAAGAACACGGAATAATTGAAATAGTCTTAGGGTTTCCTAAAAATATGGATGGGTCTACTGGATTTCAATGTGATTATATTTCAGAGTTTAAAGAAATTCTTGAAAAAGAAACTGGGTTAAAAGTTTTTCTAATAGATGAGAGATTAACATCAGTGATTGCTAATAGAACAATGTTAAGCGCTGATATGAGTAGACAAAAAAGAAAAAAGAATGTTGATAAATTAGCTGCATCCATTATTTTGCAGGGATATTTAGATTCAAATAAATTTAAGAAAGGATTTTAATATGAAAAATCAATTAAAAGAAAATCAGTTGACTTATGTAGATGATAAAGGTAATGAGATTTTGTGTGACATACTATTTACTTTTGAAAACAACGAATTTAATAAAAACTATGTATTGTTTTACCCTACAGGAAGTTTAGAAGAAGAAGAGATTCAAGTTTATGCTGCATCTTATGAACCACTTGAGGGGGAAATCGGTGAATTAAATGAGATTACAACAGATGAAGAATGGAAGATGATTGAAGAAGTTTTAACTGCATTTGAAAATGATAATGAAGAGGAATCTGAAGAATAATTAATATAATAAAAAGAAGATAAAATTCAAGCACGAATTTCATCTTCTTTTTTGTTAATTACTTATTAATAATTTTATCGGCTATATTATTGTATATTTGTCCGATTAATTCATTGTCCTCGTATAAACCAGTGTTTTTTGCAGGTAAATTAATAGGAATTTCTGCTAACAAAGTTACGTTAAGTTTCTTTGCCAGTTCTTCACCTTTTCCTTTTCCAAATATGTATTCTTTCTCTCCGCTAGATTTATTTAGAAAGTATGACATATTTTCAATTACACCAAATACAATGTGCTTAAGTTCTTGAGCTGCATAACCAGCTTTTATGGCAACATGGGATGCAGATATATGAGGAGTTGTAACTATTATAACATCACTTTTAGGAATTATATTTTTTAAATCTAATGTAGCATCTCCTGTGCCTGGAGGCATATCAATAATCATATAATCAAGTTCTTTATTCCATGCTACATCATAAAACAAACTATTTATCATAGAACTAACCATCGCTCCTCGCCATAATATTGGAGCACCTATTTCAGCAAAAAATTCAGTTGATATAAACTCAATATTATTTTTCATAAACGGAATAATTTTTTTATTATCGTTAACCTCTATTTTAGCATCTTTAACATTGTAATCTAACAATGTTGGAATACTTGATCCATAGATATCAGCATCAATAATACCAACTTTTTTCCCTTTTTTTGATAAAGCATATGCAATATTAGCGGTAACAGTTGATTTTCCAACTCCACCTTTACCAGATGCAATTATTACAAATTTAGTATTACCTTTTACTATACTATCTATTTTTTTAAATTCTTCAATTTCTAGTTTTAGTCCAGAGTAATTTAAATCAATTTTCACTATTTTAGCTATTTCTCTACGCATTTTCTTTTCTAAATCAGCATCTTTTTTTCCAACAGCTATAACGATGACTACAATGTTATCATCTTCATTAATGCCTAAATGCTTAATTCCACCTGTTTCTAATAAAGTTTTTCCAAGTGAATCATCCATTAATACTCCTAATTTTTGTTTAATTAAATCAATTGACATATTTATCTCCTTTTTTTATTGGAATTTTATATTCTTCAAGAATTGTCTGACTATTTGTTAATAAATCGTAAAGTTTAGTTGCTTTAATTTCGTAATCAACAACTATATTATTTTGTAAGTTCTTAACGCTTGTAATTATTGCTTTTTTAGTTTCTTTAGGTAAAGAATTAATATATTCTAAACCAGTATCATTGCATCCTAGCATTCTTAAATAATAGTTTGATTTGCTTTGTAAGTTTTTAGGAGTATTTAATAGAATATGAAGTATGGTTCTTTGAATTCTATAATAACTATATCTCTTACTTACTACTTTTTCCATAAAAGATGAATAATTAGATGTTTCGTTTAAAATCGTAGATATTCTATTTTCGATTCCTTCGTCAACTCCATAAATATTAGTTATTTCATCGATTTTTTTATTTATAAATATAAATTTCAAAAAATTATATATTTTTTCTTCTGACAAATTTACGCCTTTAAAAGGATAGGCAGCTACTTCGTCTGGAACAAATTTATTAAGTGGTTCTTTATTTTTGATGAGTTCTCTGATAGCGGTAGCACTTGCTATTTTACTAGTTATTGTTTTATCATAATAATTGTTTCCAATTCGTTTTATAGGAAAGAAATTAATTGGATAGTTTAATTTTTTAGCAGCGTTAATATATTGAACGGCTAGAGTATTATTAGGTAGAGAAAAATTGTTGATTATCTCAGCATCATCTGTTAGTAGAGTTAAAGCTTTTAAAGCACTAGTAGCATAAGAATTTCCTAATTTTATGAAACGCTGGATTTCAGTATTAAATTCTTTTGAGGTTAAATAATTAGAGATTAATTTTAATTTTTCAATGTTTCTAAGTTCAGCTCCGAAAGAAATATCTGTTACATTAAGATCTCTAAGGATGCTAACAGAATTAAGGCCAAAAAGATCTGCACTATTTACAGTGCTTAAAAAGGGAAGTTCAAAGACTAAGTCAGCTCCTTTTTCAAGTAATAATTTAGTTCTACTGAATTTATCCATTATCATGGTTTCACCGCGCATTGTAAAACTTGAACTCATTATTATAATAGTAATATCAGGACTAGTTAAAGCTTTAGCTTGGTTTATAAAATAAATATGTCCATTATGGAGAGGGTTGATTTCCATAATAAGTCCTAATACTTTCATAAGGCCTCCTTTTCGCAACTATATATATTTTAACTAAAAAAGCTATATAAATCAATATATTTCAAAAATAACTGACAAAGTAATAATAATATGGTAATATATAGTTAAATGATGAGGTATGATGTGAATTATTATAATGAATATAAAATAAAACTTCTTAATAAAGCTTCGGAGAAAAAAATTCCAATTGCTGGCGAATTTGAAATAACAGCTAATTGTAATATGAACTGCAAAATGTGTTATGTTCATAAACATAATAAAACAAAAGATTTAAGCAATGATGATTGGTATAATATTATAACACAAGCCATAAATTCAGGTATGCTTTTTGCCAATTTTACTGGCGGAGAAATATTTTTAAAAAATGATTTTATGGATTTGTATGAAAGAGTATATGATTTAGGTATAAAAATTATCTTATATACTAATGGAACTTTGTTAAGTGATGAAGTTATAGAAAGATTGAAATCAAGGCCACCAGAATATATTGCTATAACAATATACGGTGATAGTGCTGAAATGTATGAAAAGATTTGTGGATATAAAGATGGCTTTTCAAGAGTAATAAACAATATTGAAAAAATGAGATTAGCAAATCTTAATATTGTTTTAAGAACAATACCGATTTTAGAAACATATAATAACTTAGACAATCTATTAGAACTGTTATTAAAATTCAATTTACCTATAGAAAATTCACTATATGTGGGTCCAAACAGATATTCTAATAAGAAGAGCGATGTAGATAGATTATCTCCAACTCAGTTGCTGCGATATCAAAAAATGTTTGAAGAAAAGTTAAAAATTTATTTTAATAAGCCTTTTGTTAATACGTCTAATGGCTTTAACTGCTCGGCTGGCAAAAGTGCTTTCTTTGTAAATTGGGAAGGGAAAATGTCAATTTGTAGTTTGTTTGATTATCCAAGGATTGATATTTTAAACAGTGACTTTAAAACGGCTTGGGATAAACTAAAACAAAGTGTTTCACAATCTAAGAAGTGCAGTGATTGCGAAAAGTGTAAGTTTAATAATTTATGTTATGTATGTCCTGCAAAACTATATTCTGAAGGAAATATAGAAAAATGTAGTTCGTATTTGTTAGAATGTGCTAAGGTGAGGTTTGCGGATAAAAATGGGAAAATATAAGATAGCAGATATAATTTTTGATTTTAATTTTAAATCAGAAATTATGAATGAAAGACTTACCAAATATCAAATTTCTGATTCAATCATAGCTAATTATAGTATATCTACTATATATGTTGATGAAATATACTTAGAAAAATTTGAAATTATTAAAGAATTTAATAATAGAATATTATGCTCAACAGAAATTTGTGAAAAAGTGTTTGTGTTAAAAAATATAAAAAATCAAATAGTTATGAAAGTTGAATATTATGATAGAGATACAAAAGTAATAGCGTATTTCAAAAAAGATGTTGAAGACTTAGAAATAAAAGAATATAACTTGATTTCAATGTTAGTAAATGAAGTTTTTTTAGAAAACAATTTATTGGTAATTCATGGTTCGGCTATAGCCATTGATAATTCTGGAATAATTTTTTCTGCACCTTCTGGAACGGGTAAGTCTACACAGGCTAATCTTTGGAAAACTGAATTCCAAGATAGAGTTACTATTATTAATGATGATAAGCCTATAATCAAAGTTATTGATGATAATGCTTATGTAATAGGTTCGCCTTGGAGTGGGAAAACCAGTCTTAATACTAACTGCGAAGTACCTTTAAAAGCTGTAGTTTTTATTAAACAGTCTAAACACAATGAAATTTTTTCTTTAAATTCTAAAGAGATGTTAAAAGAAATAATTAAAAATTTTATAAGAAGTGATAATTTAGATAAAAATGATAATATAATTGCTAATGTAAATAAACTTTCTAAAATAATTAAATTTTATAGATTAGAATGTGATGTATCAAAAGAAGCTGTAAAAGTTGTTTACAATAAAATCATTGGAGAAAATTATGAAAATTAAAAAAGATTATGTGTTAAGAGAAATAGTAGATGAGTATGTTGTAATACCAGTAAAAGATGCAGCAATTAATTTTAATGGGATGATTACTTTGAATGAGTCTGCAAAATTACTTTGGGAATCTTTAATAGAGGAGAAATCTGAGGAGGATTTAATTAAAGTTCTGTGTGATGAATATCAAATATCAAAAGAAGAGGCAACTATTGATGTAAAAGATTTTATAAATGTTTTGAAGGAAAACAATCTGCTTGAGTAACATGGAAGAATATAATATAAAAAAAATTAAATTCAGTGATATTTCTTCAATTGTTATTGAGGGCTTAAATAACAATAGTAAAGTTAATTTAACTGTAACAGGAAAGAGTATGTACCCTTTTTTATTAGATGGAATTGATCAAATCATAATTGAAAAAATAACTCATAAATTAAAGCCAGGAGATATAATTTTATATAAAAAAAATAATTTTATAATTCACAGAATATTAAAAAAGAAAAAAAACTATTATATCGTATCAGGTGATGCACTGACAGTCAAAGAAATAGTTTTTGAAAATGAAATTATTGGTTATGTTTCAAGTATAATAAAGAAAAATAAAACTATAGATGTTAGAAGTAATAAAATGTATAAAATTAAAGAAATGATATGGAGAAAACTATTTTTATTTAGAAAAATTTTGTTATTTATAAATAGAAAACTATTTTTAAAGCAATAAAAAAACATTTCAATAGAAATGTTTTTTTAGTTTACTTTAAATCCACAGTTGCTACAAAACTTGCTGTTACTTGAAATTTCAGTTCCGCATTGAGGACAATTTTGTTTCATTTGTTTGCCACAGTTACTACAAAATTTTTGACCTTTAATAACTATCGTTCCACAATCTGGACAGTTAACAGTATTTGTTTGCACAATAGGGTCTGATTTTGTATCATTTGATGGATTTGAAGTAGGCACTGAATTATAGTTTCCAGTTGGTGTTGCTTGATCATAAGGCGGTTTAGAATAATTTGGATTTGTCGAATAATATTGATTAGGTGCATTACAATTAGGATTTTGGCTATTGTAAGGCTGATTAGGGCGGTTAAACCCATCTCTTTGTTGATTTAAATATGGATTGTTAGGTTGAGTATCAGGTCTTTGTCCATAGTAAGGCTGATTA
>JAQUUM010000077.1 GCA_028693885.1 Bacilli bacterium | reverse complement strand
ATAGTATGAAAACTTCTCCCATAGCTCAGCTGGATAGAGCGTTTGGCTACGGACCAAAAGGCCAGGGGTTCGAATCCTCTTGGGCGCGCCATTTAAAAGGGAGTAATTATGAAAAAAATTTATACTGGCAAAACTAAAGACGTTTATGAATTAGAAGATGGTAATTGTTTACTTAAATTTAAAGATGACGTAACTGGAGAAAACGGTATTTTTGATCCAGGTGCTAACACAGTGGGTTTGTCAATTGAAGGGGCAGGACTTGCTGGATTAAAACTAACAAAGTTTTTCTTTGAAAAAATTAATTCTTTTGGAATACCAACTCATTTTATTTCAGCTGATCTGGATAATAATTCTATGACTGTTAGAAAAGCAACTGTTTTTGGGAAAGGCTTAGAAGTAATTTGTAGATATAAAGCTGTAGGCAGCTTTTTAAAAAGATATGGAAAATATGCTGAAGAAGGCCAAGATTTAGACGCTTTTGTTGAGGTAACTTTAAAAGATGATGATAGAAACGATCCTCCTATTACAGAAGATGCTTTAGAAATGCTTGGCATTCTTTCAAAAGAAGAATATAAAATATTAAAAATTTTAACTCAAAAAATTGCAGGAATTGTAAAAGA
Organism: Bacilli bacterium; assembly: GCA_028693885.1. Lineage (GTDB taxonomy): Bacteria > Bacillota_I > Bacilli_A > ML615J-28 > CAG-698 > JAQUUM01. The sequence continues at coordinate 5,771 of JAQUUM010000077.1, read as the reverse complement.
AGAACTTGCAAAAAAAGACTTAGAACTTTTTGATATTAAATTTGAGTTTGGAAGAGTAGGCAGTGATAATCATATTGCATTAATTGATGAAATCTCAGGGGGGAATATGAGAGCTTATAAAGATGGAAAAAGAGTAGAACCACTTGATTTAGAAAAGATTATGTTAGCGTAAAAAAAATAATAGATTTCAAATAAAAATACTTGTCTTTTTAATTAACTTAGTTTATAATTAAAAGGCACTATAAAGTTTATGATTTATCATAAACTTCTCGGGAAATAGCTCAGTTTGGTAGAGCGCTTGGTTTGGGACCAAGATGTCGCGGGTTCAAATCCTGTTTTCCCGACCATTTTGCAGGTATAGTTCAATGGTAGAACTTCAGCCTTCCAAGCTGACTATGCGAGTTCGATTCTCGTTACCTGCTCCATATAAAAATGAACTCTTAATACAAATGCAAAGAATATTTGCTAACGTATTAAGATTTTTTTATTTTCATTTTAAAAAACATAAAATTTACGAGTGAAAAATTATATATCGAAAAGATTTTATAAAAGAATACCGCAGGATGTATTATATAAAAAAGCATAAATCCGAAAATAAATAAAATAGCACAAAGATTCCGCTTGATAATCATTGATAAGTATGATATAATTATTTTATAAAAAGAACGAAAAACGAAAAAAAGTAAAGTGGAGGAATTGTTGTGGGAATTGAAAGAAACATATATTTACAAAAACTTATTGTAAGAAAACACAATGGTATGATAAAAGTAATCACAGGAATTCGTAGATGTGGTAAATCTTATTTATTATTTAATCTTTTTAAACAGCATCTTCTAGATCAAAACATTGATGGTGACCATATTATTGAAATCAATTTTGATGCGATTGAAAACGAATATTTACAAGATCCCTTAAAAGCCTATGCTTATATCAAAGATAAAATAACAGATAGTCATATGTACTATATATTATTAGACGAAGTTCAATTGCTTCGTAAATTTGAATCAGTACTGAACAGTTTTTTAAAGTTGTCTAATGTAGACATGTATGTGACTGGTAGTAATGCGAAATTTTTGTCTAATGATGTTATTACAGAGTTTCGTGGTAGAGGAGATCAAGTTCATGTGTATCCATTATCATTTAGAGAATTTATTTCAGTTTATTCTGGTAATGAAGGCGAAGGTTTGAGTGACTATATGTATTATGGTGGGTTACCACTCATTACAAAAATGTTGCAACACGAACAAAAAGCGACATATTTAAATAACCTTTTCAATGAAACATATTTAGTAGATATTATTAATCGCAATCATATAAGAAATGAAGCAGAATTAGAAGAATTATTAAATATTCTTTCATCCAACATTGGTTCACTCACAAATCCAAGAAAATTAGCTAATACGTTCAAAAGTGTAAAAGGATTATCGCTTACAGAACCGACCATAAAAACGTATTTAGATTATTTACTAGATTCATTTTTGATAGAAAAGGCAATACGATACGATATTAAAGGCAAAAGATATATTGATACACCTGCAAAGTATTATTTTACGGATGTAGGACTAAGAAACGCAAGACTAAATTTTAGACAATTAGAAGATACACATTTGCTTGAAAATGTCATATATAACGAACTGAAAATTAGAGGTTATAGTGTAGATGTGGGTGTTGTTGAAATAAATAATAAGGATAAATCAAAAAGTTATTTAGAAGTAGATTTCATATGTAACAAAGTAGACCAAAGAGTTTATATTCAAACAACTCTATCTATTCCTGATCAAGATAAATTGAACCAAGAACAGCGTTCTTTAGTCAATGTGAATGATTCATTCAAAAAAATTATCATAACAAGAGATAAAGTGAAAACCCACTATACAGATAATGGAATATTGATTATGAATGTATTTGATTTCTTATTAAATGAGAAAAGTCTAGTTTGATGTTTCAAAATAGATTTTTTCGTTTGAATAAACAATAATAATCCCATTTGCTGAGAAGTTGAGTTGCATATACTGATATGGTAAATATATGTTTTAAGTATATAATAGTTGTATAAGGTCATGATAATTTAAGAGGGAACTGAAATATTGTGGATTTGGGGAAACAAATAAAAGAATTAAGGAATAAATATAATATGACACAAGAAGTGTTAGCGGAAATACTTGGAACTTCAGTGCAATCTATTTCAAGATGGGAAAACAGTCAAACTTATCCAGATATTTCAATGTTACCTATTATTGCTAATGTGTTTGATGTAACCATTGATGAACTACTGAATGATGATAATACTACTAAAACCAAATATGATCAAGAATTATTATCAAAAGATGAAAAACTTGCATATTTAGGTGATTCTTTAAAAAGAATTGAGCTTTATAGAGAAGGATTAAGAAAATACCCTAATAATTATATGTTCATGCAAAAACTTGCTGGTGTTTTACTTGGGTTTTATTATGCAGATGATACCAATAGAAAAGATGTATTATTAGAAGTAATAAAACTATCAAAAAAGTGGTTACGAAATGTAATGATGCTAAAGTGCGAAGTTCAGCTTCTCAAACACTATGCTTTGCCTACTCTCATAATGGTGAATTGGAAAAAGCAAAGGAGATTGCTAATGGAATGCCTTCAATTCATTCATCAAAAGAAAGATTACTGGAATCAATTTTATCGGGTGATGAAAAACAATTACAATTGCAGGACAATACATTGAAACTGATTGAATGGGTTTTGTAGGATTGTTAGATATAAATGCATTGCAAAATTTTGTAGTTAAAAAATGTTATAAAAAAATACTTAAAAGGAAAATTTAATTAAATAGTAATCTTATAATAATGTATATATTTTAGTTATAAAAAATAATTTTAGTGTAAACGATTACTTTTTTCATTATATGTTGATTCATATAAAAAAATATTGACAAGTTGAATCAATGTGGTAAACTTAAAGGGGTTGTATTTTTAACAACCTTACACTAAAAAACAAAAAAGAAATTTATTTAGAAACAATGGAGGAATAAAAAATGTTTGAAAAATTAGTGGATTTAATAGCAAAAGAATTAAGTGTATCAAAAGAAACGATTAAGAAAGAAACTCACTTACAAAATGATTTAGGAGCAGATTCTCTAGATGCTGTTGAATTAATTATGAGTATTGAAGATGCATTTGAAGTTTCAATTTCAGATGAAGCAGCTGCTGGATTAAAAACTGTTGGAGATATTTTAACTTACTTAGAAAACAATAAATAAGAATAAAAGGGAAAGAGATGAGAAATACTTATTTGAAAGTATTTACGAGGAGGATTTATGGATTACAAACAAATCCAGGTCATTATCAAAGATTTTGAAAAGTCTAGTTTAGCAAACATGGAATTAGAATTTGATAATGTTAAAATTAAACTGAGCAAAAATAATACTAATGTTCAGCCAATCACTCAAGTAAGTATGCCAAAAATTGAAACACCTATTAAAGAAGAAAAAAATAAAATAGGATATGAAGTGAAATCACCATTAGTTGGTACTTATTATGCTTCAAATTCTCCTGATGCTGAACCTTTTGTAAAGGTAGGAAAGCATGTTAATAAAGGAGATACTTTATGTATAATCGAAGCCATGAAAATAATGAATGAAATCACTGCGCCAGTTTCTGGCAAAATTATTGCAATTGATGTTGCAAATGGGGAAGCTATTGGTTTTGAACAAGTATTAATGTTGATTGACGATGCAAAATAAAGTATTAATTGCCAATCGTGGTGAAATTGCTTTAAGAATAATTAGAGCATGCAAAGAATTAGGAATTGCCACAGTGGCTGTTTATTCAAAAGCTGATAAAGATAGTTTACATGTAAAGTTTGCTGATGAAGCTATTTGTATTGGTAATTCGAGAAGTAATGATAGTTATTTAAATATGAACCGTGTTATTAGTGCGGCTTTGTCAACTGGATGTAATGCTATACATCCAGGTTATGGTTTTTTATCTGAAAATGAAAGATTTGTTTCAATAGTCGAAAAGTGTGGTTTAAAGTTTGTAGGGCCTACAAGCGAAGTTATTGCTAAATTAGGTAATAAAGCAGCAGCTAGAGCTATAGCCAAACTTGCTAGACTTCCGATAGTTGAAGGATCTGATGGAGTTGTAGATAGTCTAGAAGAAGGATTGGCAATTTCAAATAAAATTGGATATCCAATAATGATTAAAGCTAGTAATGGTGGCGGTGGAAAAGGTATTACGATAGTATATTCAGAAACTGAATTTAGAAAAACGTTTGGAAAAACAATGATGGAAGCGAAAGCTGCTTTTGGAGATAGTAGAGTATATATTGAAAAATATATTGAGAATCCGAAACATATTGAAGTCCAGATTTTAGGCGATAATTTTGGTAATGTGGTACAACTTGGTGAAAGAGATTGCTCAATGCAAAGAAATAACCAAAAAGTTATAGAAGAATCACCTTGTGTATCATTAAATCCACTTGTTAGACGTAGTATGGGATTTGCAGCAGTAAGACTTGCAAAAGCCGTAAAATATACTAATGCAGGAACAGTTGAATTTATTGTTGATAAAGATGGGAAATTCTATTTTATAGAAATGAATACTCGTATTCAAGTAGAGCACCCTGTTACTGAAGCAGTAACTGGAATTGATCTAGTTAAAGAACAATTAAATATTGCATTTGGTAGCGAGTTGTCTATGAGACAATATGGTATAAAGACTAATGGTCATTCGATTGAATGCCGCATAAATGCTGAAGATGTTCAAAATAATTTTAGACCATCTCCTGGAACAATTAAGAATTTAGTTTTTCCTGGTGGAAATGGAATTAGAATTGATTCGCACATTTATAGCGGATATGAAGTTCCACCATTTTATGATTCGATGTTGGCTAAATTGATTGTTCATGCTCCTACTAGAAAAGAAGCGATTAGAAAAATGAGAATGGCATTAGAGCAATTCATTGTTGATGGAATTATTACAAATGTAGACTTTCTATATGTAATTATGCACAACCCTGAGTTTGTAAAAGGGAATTACAATACTTCATTTATAAAGAAGGTATTGGAGGAACAAAATAATGGATAATTTTTTTGATGTCAGAAAGTCTAAATTAGACGTATTTAATAATAATATAAGAAAAAAAGTTGTTGTTCAAACTAAAATTAATATATCAGAAGGCTTGTTTACTAAATGTGAAAGTTGTAATGAATTAATATTTCACGAAGATTTATTAGCAAACTTAAATGTTTGTCCTCATTGCAATTATTATTTTAGATTATCAGCTAGAAGAAGAATTCAAAGTGTTGTTGATAAAGGCGTTTTAACAGAAATGTTTTTAAACGTAAATACAACTAATCCACTTAATTTTCCGGGATACTTAGATAAAATTAGTCAATACCAAGAGTCAAGTCAAGAGCGTGATGCATTTGTTTGTGGCAAAGCATCAATTAAAGGAATTGATGTTGCGATTGGTGCTTTAGATAGTAATTTTATGATGGGAAGTATGGGTAGTGCAGTTGGTGAAAAAGTTACAAAATTAATCGAGTTTGCAACTTTAGAAAAATTACCACTTGTAATTTTTTCGGCATCAGGTGGTGCTAGAATGCAAGAAGGAATTTTCTCTTTAATGCAAATGGCTAAAACAAGTGCGGCTTTAAAATATCATAGTAATGCTAAGTTGTTATATATAAGTGTTTTAACAAATCCAACAACAGGTGGTGTAGCAGCAAGTTTTGCATCTTTAGGAGATATAAATATTGCTGAGACAAAGTCATTAATAGG
>JAQUUM010000076.1 GCA_028693885.1 Bacilli bacterium | reverse complement strand
GATGACATAGTAACACAGTTATAAACCCAGTTTCCATAGATTCCATGAACATAATCTTTTGCAAGACCTGCAATGTATCTGTGTTCATATGGATCCATATTAGAGAAACTGTGGCCTTTGTATTTTAAAAGCATTGTTGAGCTAGTAGGACTACAAATAACACCACCAATTGTTGGAACAATATTTTGGTTTAACATAGGAACTTCATAATCTTTAAACCCAGTTAGTGTATTTGAATCTATTTCATAAGTGTAATTTGGAATTTTTAAAGCCATCGCTACAAAGTTTGCAACAGGATATTCATCAGTAAGATAAGTTCTTCTTAGTGTTAATTTATATTGAAAAGCATTAGAAGTTTTATCATTCTGGATTTTTATTTCATCATCAAGCATTTTAACAATAGTTTTATCTTGGTCAGCGTAGCCATTTTGTAAGCCTAAACCAAAAACACCATATGTTAGATAATCGCTCCATAGTCCGTCGATTCTAACTCTAATTTGAAGTTCACAAGTTCCGCTAGCATCAGTTGTTGCTCCCCAAGTTCCGATTAATTCTGAATAATCTAGAGTTTGGATGATTTTAGAAGTATAAGTTCCACTTAATGCAGTATCAGCTAAAATTAATCTTTCGTTAAATAATCTTACGTTATCAAACTCACCATCAAAATCTTTTGAAAGTTCTTTAAATAAGTGACCATTAAATTGTTTTGTATTAGCAGGAATTGAGGCAATGTTTAAATTAAAAGTATGGGTCATTGTTTGGTCTCCTTGAGTTGTTAATGTTACAGTTAAATCGACAGTTGTTACTTCTGTTTGCATTGAAACATAACCTTTGTTTGAAAAAACGTTTTGATTACTTGAGTCCCAAGAGGCAGTCACGTTGTATAAAAAACTAGTTGGAAGTATAATAGAAGAATCTATTAATTCAGGGAAAACGATGCTATTTAAGGCGATTTCTAGTTTGGTTTCATCATCTGGTGGTAAAACGTTGACTGTAAAAGATTTGGTTACAGAGGCTGTAGAAAATCTAATATTTGCCATTAAAGTAACTGTTGTTGGATTCATTATTACTCCAACGATTCCATCTTTGTTTAAAACGCTACTAGCAGTAGAACTCCAAGTGATTCGGGCATATTCAATTGTAGTAGGTAAAACTAAATTTTCACTAGTTTCACTTGGTAGAATTAAGTCAAGTGCAAAGGCTTCTAACTCATCATGATAGTCAGGTGTATATAAGAATACATCAAAAACTTTACTAACTGTTTTCCCTTCATATGAAAGAGTTAAAGTAAGTGATACTAACTGATCTTCTTCATAAGGATAAATTACGCCTGCATTATCTATAACAGTCGGTATGTTAGATTCCCAAGTAGCAGTTATGCCTTCTTCAAACGAAGTAGGAAGAGTAATATTTTCGGTTATATCTATAATTTCAGTTGGTATAGAAACGGAATTTATTATTTTAGTTAAGTCAACTTTTTCATTACAACCTGTTAAAAATAATAAAAAAATTAAAATTAGATATGTTTTTTTCATAAATAAACCTCGCTTTTTGTTTGATTATAACATTATTTTATAAAATATAAAAGCCAAATGATATAAAAAAAACATATTCTAGGCTAATTTAAATTATTGACATATGTTTTTTGGAGTAGTAAAATATCTATATCAAATAAAATTTAAAAAAGTAGGAGAAATTAATGAGAAAGAATGTATGTATTTTAATTGTTTTTGGTTTTTTATTATTTTTATTAGTAGGATGTAAAACTACATCAATCATAAGTTTTGATTGTATGGGAGGAGAGTTTAGTGATGGAACAAGTACTAAAAATCTAGTTGTTGGAGGTGATTTAGCGTTACCTACTGCTCCAACAAAAACCGGTTATACATTTGCGGGATGGTATAGTGATTTAGAATATCAGGTAACTTTTGATATAACAAATTCAGTTGAAGAAAACATTATAGTTTATGCTAAATGGAATGCAGTTGAAGCTTCAATAGAAGAAGTTATAATCTCGTTTGATTCAAATGGTGGTATAGGTGATATGGAAAGTATTGCTTCGGATATTGAGTCTGATATTGTATTACCAGAAAATACTTATACAAAAACTAATTATAATTTTATAGGTTGGGCTACAACTTCAAGCGGTAACGTTCAATATTTAGATGAAGATACAATTGTTGATGTAGAAAACGATATTACTTTGTATGCAATTTGGGAAGGTGTCGATATCAACATCACTCTAGATTATACTTTTTTTGAAGTAGAAGTTGTCGCAAAGTTTAATGATACTTATAGTAGTATATTAAATACTGCAACAAGTAATGGATATACATTTGATGGCTGGACTCTAGACTTAGAAGAACCAGTATTTAATATAAATACAACTTTGATAGATAATATTAATAGTCATAGAGTTTATGCGATATGGACAGCTAAAGAGTTCGATGTAAATTTTGATACAGATGGTGGGTCTAGTGTGTTACCAATTGAGGTTACTTATGCTAACTTGTATGGAGCTTTGCCTACTACAGTAAAAACAGGTTACACATTTGATGGCTGGTATACTGCTTTAACTGAAGGTGATAAAATATCTAGTAATTCAACTGTGAAACAAGCATCTAACCATACTCTATATGCTCGTTGGTTGCCTACACCTTACACAGTTACTTTCGATAGTAATGGTGGAGAAGAGGCAGATGATTTAACTGTATATTATAATGCGCCGTATGGAATATTACCAATAGCAGAAAAACAAGGATATACATTTATGGGTTGGTATACAGCTTTAATTGAAGGGACTTTAATTGAAGCGACTACTGTTTTTGATTTGACTGAAAATCAAGAATTATTTGCTCATTGGGAAATTGAAACATATGATATTACATATAATTTAGATGGTGGGATTAATCATATTGATAATATTAGTAGTTATGATATAGAAGATGATACTTTTAGTATTTTAAATCCGACTAAAGAAGGATATACATTTGATGCTTGGTATACTAATAATGAATATACTGTTTTAGCAGATACAACTATTGAGAGTGGTTCTTTTGGTGATATAGAATTATATGCAAAATGGATTGCTAATATTAATGACTTAGTCTTTGATGCAAATACAGGTGAGGGTAGTATGACTACTCTTCAAGCAGAAACAGATGAAACTATTACTTTACCTAGTAATGCTTTTACAAAAGTAGATTATGTTTTTGTAGGTTGGGCTATTACTCCGACTGGAGAAGCAATCTATCTAGATCAAGCAGAATATACAATGGGAGTATTAAGTGAATATACTCTTTATGCTGTTTGGGGAATGGCTTATACAATTACCTTTGATAAACAAGAAGGTTATTCAGGAAGTGATACAATAGAAGCGGTTGTTGGCATGGCGATGCCGAGTGCAACAGCACCTTCTAGAAGTGGATATGATTTTGTTGGATACTATACGGAAGTAAGCGGTGGTGGTGTTCAGTATTATGATTCTTCAATGAATAGTATGAAGAATTGGGATATAGAAGCAGATACAACTCTTTATGCGCTTTGGGAAGCTAAGGAGTATATTATAACTTATCATTCTAATGGTGGAGTTCAACTTGACCCACAAACAAAAACTGTGGTTTATAATAGTGTGATTGGAGAATTGAGTGTACCTGTGAGAGTTGGATATACTTTTGTTGAGTGGAATAGTTTATCAAATGGAGAGGGTACAACTTTTACTAGTGAAACTATATATGCTGAAATTAATAATATATCGATTTATGCTATTTGGTCAATTAATCAATATACTATTACTTTTGAAAGTAATGGAGGTAGTGTAGTTAGTTCGATCACACAAGATTATAATAGTGTAGTTAGTGCTCCTAGTGATCCTACTAAAGATGATTTTGAATTTGCTGGTTGGTATAGTGATGAAGAAATAACTGAATTTTATGTATTTGATAGAATTCCAGCAGAGAACATTACTCTTTATGCTGATTGGGGAACAGAGGGATTAACATATACTCCTGCTGGTTTTGGTGGATCAAGTTATTCGGTTTCTAAAGGTTCTTTACCAACAGGTACACTTATTGATGTAGTGATACCAAAAAGGCATTTAGGGGTTAAAGTAACTGAAATTGGTAATCAAGCTTTTTTAAATGTTTTCTTTAGATCGGTTGTCATACCTGATACAATCTTGTTAATTGATGACTATGCTTTTTATGGCTGTACATTAAGTTCAGTTCAAATTCCTGATGGTGTGATGAGAATAGGAATATTGGCATTTTCTGGAACAGAAATATCTAGTATTATAATTCCTGAGACAGTTACCGTAATCGAAGAATATGCATTTCTAAATTGTAATTCTCTAAGTTCTGTAATATTTGAAGAAGGAGTTTTTAGTATTCAAAAAGGAGTTTTTGAAAATTGCACTGCTTTAACTAGCGTTAATTTGCCTTCAACGATTCAATATTTGGGTTCAAATTATGGGGATTATGCAGATGCAATATTTAAGGGGTGTACATCTCTTGCGAGTGTGACAGTAAATGCTTTAGTTCCTCCTACTATTGAGGCTGAATCGTCTACGATTTTCCTTAATACTTCGTCTTCTTTAGTAATATATGTACCATCAGCAAGTGTTGATCTATATAAGACTGCAAATGGTTGGTCAGATTATGCTAGTATAATTGTAGCAATTCCTTAAAAATATTAAAAAATATATATAAACCTTAAAAAGTTCTAGAAAAAATGCCTAGAACTTTTTATATTTTATTGGACTAAAAAAAGATAAAAAAACTATTTAAAACGCTTGCATTTTATGATATAATGTTTTTATGAACGCTTTCATTTTGGAAAAAATCGATAAAAATTTTGGAAATAGTAAGTTTATAAATAGTAATCTTGATTGGTATGATGTTTTAAGTATGAAAGATTATGTGAAAGGGCTATATTGGTTTAGAACTAATTCTAGCTTTTCAAGATTATGTGAATCATTAGATGTAAGAGATAATTTAAAAGTATTATCTTTGATGCCAAGTGGAGCTTATATTGAATTTGAAAGTGATACCGATGAAATTTCAATAGATGTTGAATTAGAAAATAGTTATTATATGCCTCACATGACCGCAATTGGTCAAGCAGGCTTTGATTTATATGTAAAAATTAAAAATAAATTTATATATTTATCAAGTACTAAAACAAAAGATTTGAAATATCAATATAATTTATTTAAAAGCAAGAAAAAAGTATTAAGAGTTTATAGAATTTACTTACCAATGTATATAAAAATTTTAAGTTTAAGTTTAGGTTTAGGTAGAAGTGGTATAATAAGAGTGGTATCAGATGATAGACCATATATTGTAAGTTATGGTACGTCTATTACTCAAGGAGGCTGTGCTTCAAGGCCTGGAATGAGTTATACAAGTATATTAGAAAGAAATATTGATTATAAAGTTTTAAATTTTGGTTTTTCAGGCAATGCCTATTTAGATAAAAACATAGCCCTTGCAATTAATGAGATAAGTCCTGAGTATGTGATTGTTGAAGCGGCAGCTAATTGTTTGGAGAGGAGAGAGTTTGAAGAAGACTTAAAAGAATTCGTAAAGCTAGTTTCTTGTAAGGCTAATGTATTAGTCATTAGCTACTTTCCTAATTCTAGTGAATTAGTTGATAATGTAAAAAAAAGAATGATAAGACAAAACACAATAATTATTAAAAAAGTTATAAAAGAGTTGAACAAAAAAAATATTTATTTTTTAGATGGATTTAATTTATTAAAAAAAATGTGTTACGACGAAACGGTCGACGGAGTACATTTAACTGATTTAGGCTTTTATTTCTTAGCTATAAAGCTAAGAGACAAAATAAAAAAAATAAAACGTGAGGTGGAAGAAAAAAATGTTTAAAGCGAAAAAAACTTTATTACTATTGTTTATGTTATTAGTGAGCATAACGTTGGTGGCTTGTGATGGTGGTGGTGGAACCGCAACTCCAACAATTGCTTTCGGGGATGCTGAAATTACTTTAGAAGTGGGAGATGACCTTACTTTAAGTCCTACTTTAACAGGAATTGACAGCGTTAGTTTAGTTACTTTTACAACATCAAAACCTGATTTAATTAGCATTAGCGGAGCAACAATTACTGCTATTGCTGCAGGTAATGCAACTGTTACTGCGACTTTATCAACTAATAGTGCTGTATCTGATACAGTTATTGTTAGAATAACTTCATCAACTACAAATACTTTGACAGCTTTAGAAGTTAGTTCAGTTGATACATTCTTAGGCGTAGGCGGAAGTGCAATGTTAACAGTTACACCAACTCCTTCTACTGCATCTAATGCAGTAACATGGAGTACTAGTGATTCGGCTGTTGCAACAGTGTCTGCAGCAGGATTAGTTAGTGCTGTAAGTGTAGGGGCTGCTACAATTACTGCAACTTCAAGTGTAACTACTTCTATAACTGGTTCAATT
>JAQUUM010000075.1 GCA_028693885.1 Bacilli bacterium | reverse complement strand
TGTAGTAAAGAAATTACTATTACGTTTATTCAGGAAAATCAAGAAGATATTGTAAGAGTAATTAATAGAGGTGATGAATTGATTGATATTCCAACGCCAATTGAAGTAAAAGGTTTTAATACCTCTTGGAGTATTAGTGATTTTTCTAATATAAAAACAGATACAACAGTTTATGCAATAGATGAATTAAGAGAATATACAATTACTTATAATCTTGATGGTGGTGTAAATAGTGGTTTTAATAAAACCACTTATACGATGGAAGATTGTCCTTTTGAAATAAATAATCCTGCAGTTAAATCTGGTTATGAGTTTCTAGGTTGGTATAAAGGTGATGATTTAGCTAGTGGTGAGGTAGGAGTTATTACGGTTGATGAATTAGCAGACTTAGAAGTTTATGCAATCTTTATGCAAGAAACAGAAGGTTTAAATTACGTTTTAGAGAATGATAATACAACATATACTGTAACTAGTTATAGTGGTACTAGTAATATAGTTGTGATTCCTAAACTTCATGAAGGAGTTTCAGTGACTAAGATAGGATTAGGAGCATTTGTAAATTCTACCATTACTAAAGTATTTATTGGTAGTAATGTATTATCTATTGAAAATGGAGCTTTTAGTACTTGCATTGCTTTAACTCATGTTAAATTAAATAATGGTCTTATTACAATTAAAGATGGAGTATTTTTTGGTTGTGTTAATTTAGAGACTCTTAAACTGCCAAGCAGTTTAAGAAATATTGGTTCTAATACTTTAACTGAGAGTAGCATTATTTCTATTACAATTCCTGCTAGTGTTACAAGTATCTCTACTACAGCTTTTGCTAATATGCCTGATTTAGTAAGTGCTTATATTTATGCTAATATTTTAGAAACTCCAGAAAATATGTTTACTAATTGTGTGAATTTAGAAACTGTTGAGTTCCATAATAATTTAGCTGTTTTAAACCACTTCTCATTTGGATCTTGTGCTAAATTAAAAACAGTTATATTACCTAATACTTTAGAAGAAATTGATGAGGCGGCTTTCTTTAGTTGTTCTGGTTTAGAAAGTATTAGTTTACCTAATGGCTTAGAAAGAATTGCTGATGGAGCGTTTTACAGATGTAGTGGTTTAAAAGAAATCATTGTGCCTAATAGTGTTATTAGTATTGGGCGATATGCTTTTGCAGATTGTGATAGTTTAGAAAAAATAAGCATTCCTTTTGTTGGTGCAAGTAGAGATGCTTTGCCTGCTGATGCAATCTTTGGATATGCTTTTTCTAGTCAGACTATGTATGCTAATATGGATTCACCAGCTAGTATTAAAGAAGTTATTATTACAGATGCTTCTTATATTGCTCAAGCTGCTTTTGCAGGTTGTCAAAATATTAAAAAGATTGTATTAGAAGAGGGCGTTGAGAGTATTGGCATTAATGCTTTTGCAAGTTGTAATGCTTTAGAAGAAATCATCTTGCCAAATACTTTATTAAATATTTATGATTATGCTTTTAGTAGTTGTGTTAACTTAGCTAGTGTTAATATGCCAACTAGCGTAATTCATATAGGTGATTATGCTTTTGCAGGTTGTACTAGTCTAACTACTTTTACAATTCCTCCACAAGTTATAAATATATCTCAAGGCATTTTTTGGAATTGTACTGCTTTAGCAGAAGTAGTATTGCACACTAGTGTAAGAGTATTAGAAAGTGGATGTTTTGCAATATGCAATAGTTTAAATAGTATTACTATCCCTTCATCAGTAGTAACAATTGAATCGGCTGCTTTCGCAAGTTGTACTGCTTTAGAAAAAATATATTTACCTCTTGGAATTACTACGATGCAGGAAATGGTTTTTGCTAATTGTTATGATTTGACTGTTTATGTAAAGGAAAGTATATTACCGGGTAGTTGGAATACTAGTTGGCATGGAGATGCTAGTGTAGTATATGGGTATGGAGATTAATTAATAGACTTATAAAAAAAATAAAAGTTTTTTTAAACTTTTATTTTTTTATACCAATAAAATCTTGATTTAATCGTATAGTTAGTGTAACCAAAATTAAGGAGGGTTTAAAATGAAAAAAATTTTTAGTTTGTTATTTATTTTAGTAGTTGTTGTTTTGCTTTCTGGTTGTAGCTTTAATCAAAGCTCAATTAGTTTGTTTGAAAAAGAAGAAGATCTATTAGGATTTTCAGCTGTTAGTACTGTTAAAACTTTAAGTGATGTTTTTGTAAATCAAGAAACATTAAGTCTATCGACTGAAATAGTTGAAACTACACCAACTATAACAGAAGTAGAACCATACCTAGCAATGTTAGAAAGCATTAAACAAGACCAAGGTTTTAATGTAGTTGAAAGTGAATCTGATAATGAGTTATATCAATCAATGATGGAGATTTCATTAAAAGATATTGATGGAAGTGTTATAGTATATAAGTTTTACCTTAATGAAGAAGTAGGTGAAGAAGAAAGAATTAATATTACTGGTCTTATGGTAATTAATCAAGTAGATTATTATTTAGAAGGGTTTAGGGAAACTGAAGTTGAAAGTGATGAAACTGAATCTAAATTAGAATTAAAAGCATTTCTTGATGAGAATAATTATTGTCTATTAGAGTATGATCTTGAAACAGAAACGACTGAACTAGAAAAAGAATTTAATTATGAAGTTTATCAAGAAGGAGTTTTAGTAAAATCTGTTAATATTAGCTTTGAAAAAGAAAACGATGAAACTGAAATTTCTTTAGAATTTATTGAAGGAAGTAATTCAAGAAAATATAAATTTGAACAAGAAGATAATGAAATTGAAGTTTTTTATGAAGTTAAAGAAAATGATCAAATAGTAAGTAGAGGTAAAGCTTTACTAACTATTAGTGTTGATCCTCTTACAGGTAAAGATGTAATCACTTATGCAGTAGACGATGATTTAGATGATGATTATGAAGAAGAATTTGAAAGTGATTATGAAAAAGATGATGATGACGACGATGAAGAAGAAGATGATGAAGAGGAAGAAATAGAACAAGCTTAATACTTTCTAATGTATACTTATTATTTAAAATATGATATAATCCTTATGTACTAAGGAGAAAGACATTTTATGGATTATCTAAAATACGTTGAAGCGATAAAACAAAAAGATGAAGAGGCCTTTGAAGCGATTTATTATGATACTAAGTATGTGGTCTATTCTATGATCACTTCAATCATAAAAGATCGCTTTTTGGCCGAAGATATCATGCAAGAAGTTTATATGAAGATGGTTGAAAAAATTAACTATTATGATCCTAAATATAAATTCATTAATTGGCTATTGACTCTAACAAAGAATTTGTGTTTAGATCATTTAAAAAGTAAAAAAGAAGTTTTAGTTGAAAGTGAAGCACTTGATTCGTATCAAGAAATAAAAGAAGAAAAAAAGACACTTGATATTAATAAATATTTAAAAGTATTAAACGAAGAAGAAAAACAAATTGTATTATTAAAAATTGTTAAAGACTTAAAACATAAAGATATAGCTTTGGTTTTAAATAAACCACTTGGGACTGTACTTTGGATTTATAATAAAGCTATTAAGAAAATGAAAAAGGAGGTAAAAGATGAAAACTAAAGATTTGAAAAACAAAATTAAAGAAGATATTTATCTTTTAACTCCAGATGTTATTTCTAAGATTGACTTTAATAATTTAAGAATTGAAGAAAAAGAAGAAGAAAAACAAGTTGTGAGTAGATTGAATAAATTTATGCTTGCTTTATCAAGTACTCTTGCTTTGGGTATAGCGTTAGTTTTTATTGTTATTAATTTTAGTAATTCACCTAGCATTCAAACTAGAAATTTATCTTTTGAAGCTAAAGAAGAAATTTATAGTTTATCAACGTTTTCTTCTGTAATGCTTTTGTACCAACAAAAACAATTAGAGACTTCTTTGATGAGTGATGAAGTTGAAAGTGAATTGTTGATAAACAATCAACTTGATATTTTAAATCAATATCTTAATTTCTTAGAACCGCTAGTTACTGATAAAAACAATTTATTATTTGAAATTAAAACCTCAAGCAACATTAATTTTAAAAAGGAAATTAAGTTTACTTCAATATTATTAAATGGTGTAGCTGTTGATTATGTACTTTATTATAATGAAGAAGTAAATGATGATGAAACTATTCTTATAGGAATTATGGAGTTTTTAAACGAAGAATATAGTTTTAACGGAGTATTAAAAAAAGTTAATGAGCAAGAAGAGTTTAGTTTAAAGGCTTATCAAATTAGTAATCAAGAAAACTATATTGAAGTAGAATATAAAGTAGAAAATACTAAACAAAAATTTAATTACAGTATTTATGAGAATGATGAAGAAATATTTGAAAGTGAAATTAGAATTGAGTTAGATGAAGATGGAGTTTTTATTGAACTTGAATATGAAACAGATGAAAAAGAAATAAATTTTTTAATTTATAAAGAGAATCAGAATAATACTATTTACGTTGAGTATGAAATTGAGAATGAGGAAAGTGAAGAAGGCTATATTATTATTAGTGTAGTCTATGATAATACTTTATTAAGAAATGTTTATAATTACCAAATACATTTTGGTGATTCAGAAATTGAGTATGAAAAAGATAGAGTTATTGATGATGAAGAAGATGAAGACGAAGAAGAAGATGAGGAAGAGGATGATTAATCCTCTTTTTTCTTTTGTATTGGTGTATTTATTTAATACTAATAAGTAGAAGTTTAAAGTTGTTTAAATGATTAGAAAGGAAATTTAAAGGCTTAGATAGGGATTTAGAAGTAGGTATTGCAGTTACATAATTATATATTTAAAACTTAACAATTAGGGCTGATTATAGTATTTATTATTTAAGTATCAATTCGAAGACATCGTTCGAAAAAAAACAAAGACTTTGGTAAAAATCGAGTATACAGTTGACGTGCTACTTTTTAAGTGCTATAATATACTCGAGAAAAACTAAAGACTTTGAGAAAAATCGAGGGTAAATATGGAATTTAAACGTGATAAATATTTAGATGAATTAGTAGATAAAATAGGAAATTCATTGGTTAAGGTTATTACTGGATCTAGAAGATGTGGTAAATCGTACTTAATGAATAAGTTTTTTTATGAATATTTAATATCTATAGGTGTAGATGAAAAACATATCATTAGATTTGCTTTTGATAATGATGAACACATTGATCAATTAGACAATTATTTTTCTGAATTACCAAACAAAATACTAGACCGTAGGGGATATTATGTTATAAGTTCTAAAAAATTCCGTGCATATATCCAAGATAAGACTAATGATAAAGGAAAGTATTATCTATTATTAGATGAAATTCAATTGTTGGATTCATTTGTAGGAACACTAAATGCCTTTCTATCGCATAACAACTTTGATATCTATGTAACTGGAAGTAATTCGAATTTATTATCTTCAGAAATTGAAACAATGTTTAGAGGTAGAAAATCTTCAATACATATGTTGCCATTGAGTTTTTCTGAATTCTTAACAGGGTTTAATTCAAATATTAATGAAGCCTGGAAAAACTATATCGTCACTGGTGGAATTCCATTAGTATATAAACAAAGTGAAAAAGACCGATACAAGTTTTTAAGTGAACTCTGTAATGAAGTTTATATTAAAGATATCATTGGTCGAAAAGGTATTAAAGATTCAGATACTTTAAACGAGTTATTTAGTTTTCTATCTTCCTCAATTGGAAGTAGTGTAAGTCCATTAAGTTTAGAAAAAACATTTAGATCAAAAAAAAGAGTTGTTGTTACTGATGATACAATAAACAACTATATCAATCACTTTATCGATGCTTTTATTGTTTCTAAAGTTTATAAATATAACATTAAAGGCAAAAAGTATATTAATACACCATATAAAGTATATTTTGAAGATATAGGTGTTAGAAATGCTAAGACCGATTTTAAACAAATTGAAGAAACACATATTATGGAAAACATTATATATAACGAATTAAGATATAGAGGTTTTAGTGTAGATGTTGGTGAGGTAGATATTTATGAAGCAACTGATCGAATAGATCAAAATGGAAAGAAAATATATGCAAATAAGAAACTTGAAGTTGATTTTATTGCCCGATTAGGTGAAAAGAAATATTACATTCAATCTTGTTTGAATATAAATAGTCAAGATGTAGTAACTAGAGAAAAAAAGAGCTTGTGTTACATCGATGATTCGTTTAGAAAACTAATAATTACAAAAGATGGATTATCTATACGTAAAGATATAAATGGTTTTACAATTATGGATATATTTGATTTTTTGCTAGATTATGATTCATTAGATAAGTAAAATTGTTCTTTCGAAATCCAGACATCTTTACATAATCATAAAAAGAGAATTAATTCTCTTTTTTCTTTTGTATTGGTGTATTTATTTAATACTAATAAGTAGAAGTTTAAAGTTGTTTAAACGATTAGAAAGGAAATTTGGGGCCTTATACGGGAATTTAGAGATG
>JAQUUM010000074.1 GCA_028693885.1 Bacilli bacterium | reverse complement strand
GATGCACTAGGACCTATTAATATTAACATAAATAATTTCTTTCTTTTTACTATGTATATTATACCATAATCTATTTTTTTTTCAATCAAAAAGGGCATATTTATTTAAATATACCCCATTTTTTATTTTGATAACTTATTAACTCATTTTCAATTAAATTATTAATTATTTCCTGCGTTTCTTCTAATGAAAGTTTTATTTTTTCAGCAATTTCGAAAATACTTATTTGATTATTATCAACTATAATATCTATAATTTTTCTTTCTAATTCGCTTATTTCTAAAAATGCCTTAACTTTATTCTTAGTTTTTTGCCATTTCTTTTTTTTAACAATATAGTAAGAAATTAAAAGAAACATTATAACTAATATCATAATAAAAATTATTATAGTTGTTGTATAGTTTAATAACATATTTCACCCTATTACAAACTTAAAATCATTAGTTATTTTCTAAGTGTATGATTTTCTCATATTCCTTAAATATATCTGCAATGATGTTTTTATCAGTTACTAATTCAAAAGAATGAGATTCAATGTTTGAGTCTTTAACCTTGAAAATTATCAATTCATTTTCATCTAAATCTGAATATTCAGAAAGTGGTTCTAAAATAACATAATAATCATTTTTATAGTTTATGCCCGCAATTATATGGAAGTTTATATCATAACCTTCATTATTAGTAAGCGTAATGATACTATCTTCTTGAAAATCACTTTTCTTATTTTCCATTTTTAATTATTACTAATAATTTTCTCAGCTATTTGAACAGCATTACTTGCTGCACCTTTTCTAATATTATCAGCTACTGTATAAAGCAATAAACTGTTATCAGTACTTAAATCTCTTCTAATTCTACCAACATAAACACTATCGTTATTTGTAGCCATTGTTGAAACTGGATAGATTGAATTGCTTGGGTCATCTGCTAAAACAATACCTGGGAAACTCTTCATTAATTCTTTAACATCTTCTACTTTGAAATCTCTCTCAAGTTCAACTTGAATCGAAACTCCATGACATGATAAAACAGGAACTCTTATGCAAGTAGCACTTATCTTTAAATCCGGCAATTCAAGAATTTTTCTAGTCTCGTAAACCATCTTCATCTCTTCTTTTGTATAACCATTTTCAAGAAAAACATCAATTTGAGGAATACAAGTATCTACTATAGAATATGGGTAAAAACTATTTTTTTCTCCTTTTCTTGTAGAAAGTAAATCGTTTATACCTTTCATTCCACTTCCTGAAACAGATTGGTAAGTAGAAAAATTAACTTTTTTCAATCCATACTTATCTTTTAATGCTTTCAAAGGCAACATTGCTTGAATTGTTGAACAATTAGGATTAGCTATTAATTTTGAATCACCTATTGCACCAAAATTAACTTCTGGAACAACTAATGGAACATCTTTATCTTGTCTCCAAGCACTTGAATTATCTATTACTGTAGCACCAGATTTAACAGCAATTGGTGCAAATTTTTGGCTAATTGAACCCCCAGCACTAAACAATGCTATTTCTACATCTTTGAATGAGTCTTCTTTTAATTCTTCGACTATCCATTTTTTACCAAAGCACTCAATTTCTTTACCTGCACTATTAGCTGAAGCTAATAACTTTAAATTGTTAATTGGAAACTTTTTTTCTTGTAAAACTTTTATAAATGTAGAACCTACTAAGCCAGTAGCTCCTACTATTGCAACATTATATTTTTTCATAATTATTCTCCTTATATTATTCTTGCATAAAATTTTATATTATCTAACTGACTTAAAAACTCTTGTCTTGTAATCTCATCTGTAATAATTTGATTTCCATTATTGAATCTAATATAGTATTCACTTCTTTTATCTAAGTCTTCTTTAATAGTTAATTTGTTAACATTTGTGAAATAATTATTTCCTTTGTTTTCCATAATCATTATCATATCATTTATTAATGCATTAGCTGTAGGATACCTACCTGCACCTTTTCCATAATACATCAATTTATCATTTACACTAGCTTCAATAAAAATTCCATTAAATTCTTCATTAACACCTGACAAAATATTATAATTATCCACAGCAACTGGTTCTACAGCTATATCAATTGAATTATTGTTGTTAAAAGATGAGCCTATTAATTTTATATCATAACCTAATTCTTTTAAGAAAATGATATCGCAATATTCAATATTAGAAATCCCAAAATGATAAACTTTTTCAACATCTAATATTCCTTTATAAGCAATCATTGACAAAATAGTTATCTTTCTAACGATGTCTAATCCTTCTAGATCAGCTGTTGGATTAGCTTCAGCAAATCCTTTTTGTTGAGCTAATTTCAAAGCTTCAGAAAAATCCAAATTTTCTCTACTCATTTTAGTCAATATGTAATTGGTAGTACCATTTAAAATACCTACTATATTTTTCACTTCATTAATTTTTACACACTCAAGTAATGGCGTAATCAAAAATATTCCACCACCAACTGAAGCTTCATACATTAAACTAACCTTATTAGTCTTTGCAATTTTGGTCAGTTCATCTAAATAAAGTGCAATAACTTCTTTGTTAGCTGTTATTACATGTTTTTTATTTTCTAAACTTCTCTTAATGCACATATAACTAAATTCTTTAGCCCCCATGACTTCAAAAATAATTTTAATTTCAT
This sequence comes from Bacilli bacterium, assembly GCA_028693885.1. Lineage (GTDB taxonomy): Bacteria > Bacillota_I > Bacilli_A > ML615J-28 > CAG-698 > JAQUUM01. Next base: position 3,837 of record JAQUUM010000074.1, on the reverse strand, counting down.
CATCATTTACAATTTCTTCAAAATTATCTGTTAATTGTCCTGGTTTTAAAATACTCTCTTTTGATTTATCTTTATCTAAAACTTTTTTTACTTTTATATCTTTTAAATATTCGCTTTTATCGATTAGTTCATATATTCCTATTCCTATAGTCCCTAATCCTAGTATTGCCACTTCCATTTTCTCACCTCATTCAACTGCTATTAATTCAGCTCTATTAACGCCGGTCATTTTTCTTAAATTATCTAATAATACATCTAGTGATACATCTAATTCAACTATATCTACAGTCAGAGTTACATACGCACTATTATTTATTGGCATTTCTTGATTTATAGCAATAATATTGCCATGCATTTCAGCTACAAAATTAAGGACATTTGATAAAACGCCTTTTTGATCTTGCAAAACAAATGCTAATAAAACTTTCTTGCCTAACTCTTTCGATGGTAAAAAAAGATGATCTTTATATTTATAATAAGTACTCCTGCTAATATCATTTAATTTACAGGCTTCTGAAACACTCATCTTCTTATGCTCAATTAACTCTCTCGTTGTAATTACTCTTTCATAATAATCAGGAAGTATACTTTTATGAACAATTAAATATTCATTTTTCATAATTCAATCACTCTAGCTCCTATGTTATCCACTTTTAATGTTTTCACTATCCAACTACTATCGATTTTTTTCTTTATAATATCAATCACATCTAAATTTTTACTAATAACTAATAAAGTAGAACCAGACCCACTCAATGTACAACTAGCATTGTTTTCATATGCTATATTTTTTATTTCATTAGCCATTTCAATTAATGGTAATCTATAAGGCTCATGCATCTTATCAAAAGTTAACTCTTTTAAAATACTAATATCTCCATTTTGTAATACATGAGGTAAGTTTATAACTCTAGATGTATTATAAACTACATCTGCAGTTTTATATTCTTTAGGTAGTGCCTTACGACTTACTTCAGTTGAAATTTCAAAATTCGGAATAATAACAGTATACTTTAAATCATCATTAATTTCATATTTTTTATAGAAAACACCTTTTTCAAGTTTAGTAGCAGTCACTAATCCACCAACTAAAGCTGGAGTAATATTATCAGGGTGATTTTCAAATTCTAAAGCAATATCTAAAATCCTGCTGATACTAAGTTTACTATTAGCATAATAATCAGCTGCTAGAATTCCAGCAATTATACATGTTGCACTACTTCCTAGTCCTCTTGAATCAGGAATATCACTTTTGATCTTAATTTTAAACGATAGTTCTTTTACTTTTAGAATCTCAAAAGTCCTAACGATTGCTTGTGCAATTAGATTATTTTCAAAATAAGAATACTTCTCATCAAAATTAATAAACTCCCAACTACTACTTTTTTCAAATGTAAATTCGTTATACATTTCTAAAGCTATCCCTAAGCAATCAAACCCTGGTCCTAGATTAGCTGAAGTTGCTGGTATTAAAATTTTTATCATTATAAATCTCCTATCATTTTTTTGACAGTTTCTAAAGCTTGTTTACTAGAAATTTCTTGAGTTTTATATTCTTTGGTAACAATTTCATCTAATGATGAGGGTATTACAACATTTGTATAATCACTAATTACTTTAAGTGAACCAAATAAAGTATCTTGCTTGTTTAAATTCAAACCTTTTATAACTGCATCAGCAAATTTGAACCCGCTTGCGGTAGATAAAATCACTGTTTTTGTTTTATCTTTACTATTATTTTGATAATCCTTATATACCTTATATGCAACTGCTGTATGTGTATCTATTAAATATTTATATTTTTCAAAAACTTCTTTAATCATTTCTAGAGTTTCGCTATCATCTGCAAATCCACTTTCAAATATTTTAGTTCTCTTTCTCATCATAATTGAAAGTTTGTATTTACCTTTATTAGAAAGTTCATGCATTAAATTAGCTACCTTGTTAGGGTTCTTATTAGAAATATAATATAGCAGTCTTTCAAGGTTAGACGAAATCAATATATCCATAGAAGGTGAATAAGATAATTTCAATTCACGATTCTTATCATAAACTCCAGTAGCAAAAAAGTCATTTAGCACATTATTAATATTAGATGCACAAATTAATTTATTAATTGGCAACCCCATTTGATAAGCTAAGTATCCCGCTAATATATTACCAAAATTGCCGGTTGGCACAGTAAAGTTTATTTTATCAAATAATTTAATGCTTTTTTTATTAACTAATTTTATATAACTGTAGAAGTAATATACAATTTGAGGGATTAAACGTCCTATATTTATGGAGTTTGCACTTGAAACATTTTTATCCTTCAGATCAGTTAAAAATTTTTCTTCACTAAAAATTTTCTTTACCAAATTTTGAGCATCGTCAAAATTACCTTCTAACGCAAAAGCTTTAGCTTGAGAGTTAGTGAAAGAAAGAATTTGTTTTTCTTGAATTTGACTAATTCCTTTATTTGGGTAAATTACAATAATTCCGCTATTTTCAACTTTACTAAATCCACTTAGCGCAGCACTTCCAGTATCTCCTGATGTAGCAGTAAGAATAATAGTTTTTGAATTGTCTTTATTTATAGCTTTTGCTTCGTTCATTAAAAGAGGTAAAACAGTTAAAGCCACATCTTTAAATGCTAAAGTAGGTCCGTGATAAAGTTCTAAAAAAGAAAAGTTATCAAATTCTTTTAATTCCACTACTTCTTCTATATCAAATTTAGAATAAGCTTCTTCAACAATTTTTTGAATATTTTGTACACTAAAATCATCTAAAAATAAACTCAAAATTTTAACAGCTAAAGCCTTATAGTCTAAATCGATTAACTCTTCAATTTTAATTTTTGGTATCTTATCAATCACATAAAGTCCGCCATCCTTAGCAATTCCATCTATAATTGCTTTTGAACTAGAGACATTGATTTTTTTTCTTGTACTTGTAAACATAATATTTTCCTTTTAATCTTTTTGTATATTATACATTGTTTTTATTTTAAATACAAGTGTTTTTATAATGAAAACAATTTTATTATTTTATTTTTTAATGTTGTTTTAATAAATGAACAAAAGTCTTAATAATCAATTAAGACTTTTACTATATATTATAAGCTATCCTTAAAATCTTCTTTGAATTTCTTCAATAGTTTTTCTGGCCAGTTATTTACAGGTTTTAATCTTCCAAAGAAAAACCTTAATATTGCAGGCTCATCATAAAATTCTAATCCTCCAATAAGATCTTTATTTTTATGAAGCCAAACAATTCTATCTATTGCATATTTTATTTGTGATAGCGTAAATACTCGTCTAGGTAAAGCCAATCTAACAAGTTCCATCTCAGCATAGACTTCAGATCCATCTGGATTTCTTTGTTCTGAAAGAGTTCCTCTCTCCATTCCTCTAACTCCACTTATCAAATACAAGGCCGAAACTAAAGCACCGGCAGGATAGTCTTTAGACCCTAAATGTGGTAAGAATCCTTTTGCATTCAAATGGCAGCCTAAACCACCAGCAGGAGTAACCACCGGAATATTAGCTTTTACTAATTCATTTACCATGTATTCTATAAATTGGGGTCCTTGAGAAATGATATCTTCATCCATCGATTCATCAAGACCAACAGTAATTGCTTCAATCTCTCTTACGCTCATCCCTCCATATGTTAAAAAACCTTCATATAGTGGAACTAAAGTTTTCATTTTCAAATACTCTTTTTCATCTTTTACGCAAATAGCACCACCTCTTGCAAAACCAAATTTACGAGCTGAAAAATAAATAATATCAAATTCAGAACAAATTTCTTTTGTTAGTTCTCTAATAGTTTTATTTTTTGCACTCTCATCTC
>JAQUUM010000073.1 GCA_028693885.1 Bacilli bacterium | reverse complement strand
CATATTGAATGAATAGGTTTGATACAATTTACTTTTGTAAAAAGTCCCTTAAGATAGGCACTTTTTTGTAAAAACCTTTTAAAACTGATGAGATAATTTACTAATTTCATCAGTTTTTTTTGCTTTTCAGGCAACCTTTTAACGATTACCCTACTATTTACACGATTACCCTACTTTTTAACGATTTAATGTTTAAAGGGGAGTTTCTTAAAAATTTGAAGTTTTGAGAACTTTTTAAAAGATAATCAGATAAGTGTTAACAGTAGTAACTCTAGTCTTGATGGTATGGGCGATTCGTAGTACAATATTAACGGATATAACCTTTTTTAGTGATTTTTTTTGGTAAATTAATTATACAGAAGTTTAGGTTCATTTTCAATTTTTAAAAGTCTCACATGTATTGTAACACTACATTTTTTTGATGTTTGTAAATGATGTAGAACTTGACATATAATAATAATAATAATATAATGTATAGGTGTTTTAAAGAGAGAGGTGGAGAAAATGAAGAAAGCGAGTGCTAAATTATTACAAGTATTAATTATGTTTTTTTTGTTATTGGCAATTACCGGATGTCGATATGATCCTTATAAAGATGAAGTAAATGTTGTAGTTGAAACGGATTATTTTTACGTTCAGTTAGTTAGAAATGAAGTGGAGCCATTTGCTCGCATATTAGAATTGACTGAACTAGGTAAGGAACAGGAAATTTTGGTTATACCAGATAAAGTTGAAGGATTAACAGTAACTCAAATTGGATTTAAACAGTGGCCTAAAACTTTTTTTGGAATAGATAGTACAAATTTGAAGAAAGTTTATGTTCCTGTAACTGTAGAAAATATATTAGAAAATACATTTTATGAGTGCACTAATCTAGAAGAATTTGTGGTATTATCAGTGCCTAAAAAGCCAGGCAATGTAACTACTATTTCAAGTGCAAATGTACAAGTAAAAGTTATTTTTTCTGATCCATTGCAGGAAAATAAAATAATCGTTACTTCAGGATCGGGAGGATTTAACATACTGGTAAATCTAGTTTTCCATTACAATTATACAGATGCACCAAATTCAGGAATATATTGGTTTGATTATATTACTGGTAGTAATCTTTATAGATTACCAGTTGATCCAATAAAAACTGATACTACATTTACTGGTTGGTATATTGATGAAGAATGTAGTATAGAGTGGGATGAAGAGCTACCTTCATCAGAAAATGAAATAATTGAATTATATGCTGGATGGGAATAAATGAAAATGAAAGAGAGAAGAGGTATAATTATGGAAATGTATAAAAAATCAAGAAAGTTAAATTTTAAAATTTTATTAATAGTTTTGGTAGGAAGTTTAGTTACTTTTGGATCAATAAAATTAGCTGATGTTAGTGCTTATGAATCGCATCAAGCAAGTGAAAATGACAAACACTATGTAGGTTATAATGATACTGTTGCTCCATTTAATGGCGCAAATATTTCAAGTGACCCAATGATTACTGTATTGACTCCTGGGCTAGGGGGAAGTGCATATAATTGGAGTAATAATTATGACAGCTCAGTTTCAACAACGAATATAGAATTTGCCTATGATTCAAGGTCGTTGATAGAACAACTTAGAACTAATGCAACAGATGAAGCGATAGTATTTTGGGCTAAAGTTTTCGAATTCCAAATTTGTCCGAAATGCGGAATTGTTTTAAGCCAAACTAGATGGTGTAATGGATGCAGTGAATATATTAATTGTTGTCCAGACTGTAACAATTTTGTAGAGGAAGATAATTGGTGTGATGTATGTAGTAAAATAGTTGCTGGCTATGATGGAGAAACTTGTGATTATAAGTTCAATCTTATGGAATTACCAGTTCAACAACAAATGGAAACATATAGCATAGATTCACTTTCTAAAGTCAAATGCCTTACAATGGATGATTTGCAGAAACATATAATTATTGTTTTTGAACCTACTGCTACTGCTGCAGAGGACATTAACAATGTAGTATATGCTCAATTTAAATATACATTAAATACAATTGTTCATGATATCGCTTATTTAACTGGCGGTATATATCCAAAAATTAATTTAATTGGCCACAGCCGTGGTGGACTAACTAATATGCAGTATGCGTTAGAGTATCCATTTTTAGTTGATGGGCTTTTCAGTTTGGGAACACCATATTTTGGGACTACCACAGGTCAGTTGGATATAGCTTTAGGTGATCCATTAGGTATGAACACAGCTGGCCTACAAGATGTTTTAAATTCAACTAATTATTATGGTTATAGAGATACATGGAATGAAAATTATGAAACTAGTTATAGTCATATAAATGCCGTGGCTTTTGGAGGATACATTGAGTATTCACAAATACTTGAAATTTTTGAATGTGATTATAATGGGGAATATCAATTTATTCAAGATTATCATTTTTTAATAGATGCAGTACTTGATATTATTGTGCCACCATTATCGAATTACCCTATTAGTTTTATTAAATCTACACTTGAATCTGCAGAATCAACTTTTTTCCCATCGATGGTGATTTCTGATGAAGCTAATGATATTTTAGCATATATTATATCAACAGAAATAAAGGATCTTATCTGGAGTCCTGAGTATAGCTTTATTGTGTGGGAAAACGATGTGTTTGTTCATTTAGATTCACAATTAGGAGAAGACATAACGGGGGGGTATTACAATTTTTGCACAGAGCCTCATATTTATAGTTTTACTGAAAATTTGGATTTAGTTTCAGAAGCCAATTTACCAATACCACATAATTTAGAAGCACGTGATCCTTATTTTATAGAAAAAATAGTTTCAATGATAAATCTTGGAACTATGCAACCTTTTGAAACTATGAATGGTTTGGAAGATAAAATTATAATAACTGGTTTTAATTTTAAAAATTTCACTGGTTCTCTTGTAATCCCTGAAACAATAAAGGGGAAAGTGGTAAATGATATTTGGGATGATGCTTTCATAGGTTCTAATTTTGAAGAAGTTTTTTTACCTGCCAGTATAGAATCTATAGGTTCTAATGCTTTTAAAGATTGCGTTAATTTAGTTTATTTTACTAATCAAAATGAGAATAGTAACCCTAGCATTCTTAAATATATTTTTTCTTCTGCTTTTTCTGGATGCATAAGTTTAATAAGTATCAATATACCCAATAGTGTTGAAACTATTGGTACTGAGTCTTTCTCTGGATGCATAAGTTTGGCTTACATCAATATTCCAAATAGTTTAGAGAGAATTGGCAATAAGACTTTTTTTGGATGTACAAGTTTAGTTAGTATCAGTATTCCAAATAGTGTAGAAACAATTGGTGCTGAAGCTTTCTCTGGATGCTGTGATCTAAATACCATTATAATTCCTTCTAGTGTTACAAATATTGGTTTAAATGCCTTTGCTGGTTGTTCTTCATTAAACACTGTAGAAAGAGAATTTAATTATAATGTTAATACTGCTGATTGCTATTACTTAATAAGAGAAAATTTAGATAATGATTTTCTTGAAGTGGATGGAACAACTATCTCAAATACAAATGATATAGTTCCTTTGTATTTAAGTGAAGGCAGTCATAGTATTAAAGTGCAAGGAGAGGACATTTCAAGCGTTATGAGTGCTCCAGTTTTGGAAAAAGTAGGTCAACTTTTTACAAACTCAAATCAAGATATTAAAAGTAGCGTTGAAAGTGGAAAAAATGTTTTTTATTTTCATAATTATGGTAGAAGATTCGTTACTTTTACTTTAGAAGCATCTGGCTATAGTCCTAGTGATTATGAAAATGCAATAGTGGTTAGAGACTTAAATGGCGTAGTAGAAAAGTTTACAATTGATGGAATTTCTAATGAAGCGAAAAATGTTAACGGCTCAAATACATTAACAGTTTATCTTTCTGGTTTAAAAAACTTTTATGTGGAAGTAAACTTTTCGGATACGACTGTGACTGAACTGAAATTAACTGCTAGATTACTAGATAGCCCATCCCAAGTTGATTTATTTGATTTAGATGAAGATGTTACATCAAGTATTAGCTTGTTTGATAACACTACCTCAAGTGGAGATGAGCTTAAGGCAATTGAAATATTACAATCAGGTCGCTTCTATTTCCAAGGGTATTATACTTTAAGTTCATCAACTAATCCGATATTTGTAGTTATAAAAGAAACGATAGTTGATAATGAAGTGAGAAGAGAAATTGTACCTACAGGAGTAGGAATAATGAATCCTTATTTTACAACAACATTGAATTTAGAGCCTGGTAAATACTATATAGGATATTTTAATACAGTTGTAGGAGAAGAAATTGAAATTTGGGTATATAGGTTTGTTGATCAGTCTGGAAGTCAAGTTTTAGTAACTGATCCTGATTATTTAACTCCTTGTGGAAGTCAAATTAGTATAATGGAAGCTGGTAATGTTACTAAAAGTTACCGACAAACATTCATAACAGAAGGGTTCACAAGGCTAATATATCCTGATTATAATTATGGAGTATCTGCCTCTAGGCTAGATTATTATTGGTATTCAAGTGATGATAATATAGCTATGGTAACTGAATATGGTACTGTATTAGCATTACCAGTTGCCGCTGATACTACAGTAAAAATAATGGCTGTTCTTAAAGCTGATTATTCGAAAGTATTTGTAAAAGAATTTACGACATTAACTGATTTAGAATCAACAACATATCTATATGCTAATAGAGAAACAATGGTAAATGACTTCTTAGATGACTATACTACTTTCTATAATGCTCATAGAAATGATGATTTTCCAGCTATTCCACGTCCTGCCTTAACTAATCCTGTTACTTTACTTGTTCCAGGGGACTATGGTTACAATGCTGAAACTGCTTTAGTAGCAAGATTAGATAATCCAAATACTACTTTAGAATTATTTTTTGAAGATTCTGATTTGTATGATAAATGGATTTGGATTGTTGAATATACAATGGGAATTAGGGCTTTAAATAAATCATTTTTCGAAGCATATATAAATGGAACAGCATCTGGAACAAATTCAACCGTGAAATTTGAAATATGCGCTTTCTTAAGTGAAAGGCAACATTCTACTTGGCCTCAATCTAGTAATTACACAATAGATGGCTTTGCTAATGGCTTCTGGGATAGGCTAATTGTAAATACTATAAATATCAATGTCAACACTATAATTACAGCAGGTCAAACTATTACTATTCCTCTAGGAAATGCAGTGGTACCTATTAATATATTCCAATATTATTCATGGTCAACAAATGATATTAGTTATGTAGAGTTTTACCCTTGGGGAACGGTATCTATTCTCCCATCAGCAATTGGAAAAACTGTCAAAATTTATGGAAGGTATTGTTATAATCCTAGAGTGGTAATTATTATTGAGGCTGAAATAGTTTAGTAAATAATTTCTTATATTTGAAGGGGCACGAATTTGTGTTAAAATAGGTGTACCCTTTCAATCAAGATAGTGAGATTTTAACTCTATATTATGGTCTGCAAAAATAAGGGTGCGTAAAATCTAACAGGGGTGCGTAGATTTTGATAGGGGTGCGTAGACTTTGATAGGGGTGCGTAAAATTTAACAGGGGTGCGCTGTTGTATCAAAATAAGTCACCCAACACATATAAGAAGCATAGGTTTGATACAATATTGCACTTGTCAAGAAAAAGTAGATTGTGTCAATCTATTAATACTAGTTACTTCTATTATACCAGTGTGAAAGATATCAAAGCTTTTGCATTAAAATGGTGTATTTTAAAATAAGAGAAAAAGCTCTAAAAAACAGCAATTCAACTGTTATTAGAGCTTTTTCCTATTTTACTATTTATACTTTTTAATTATTGTTTGGTCGAAATGGCCTTTAAATATTAATTTCCTTATATGCAAAAAAAAGTATAAAATGCAATATATGTTATATAGTTATCTAATTTTATAAAAACTAATTAGAATATCTTTAAATTATGTGTTATAAATATTGTGTTTTTAAAATGAAAATGTATAGAAAATATAAGAAATTATATTATATATATTAGAGTTTGTATTCTTTACTTGTTAGAATTGCCATTTTTCTTTTTCCCCCCAATTGAATAAACTAGCAACACCTTGTGAAATTTCATGATATTTAGCTAAAGCTAAATTCAAGTATTCAATGCCATCTGGTTCTAAGTGGTAATAATTTCTAAACCGTTTTTCTCCGACTAATTCTCTTCTTGAAGAGATTAGTTTTCTTTGTTCTAGCCTATAGAGGGGTCCATACAAAGTGCCTTCTCTGACTTTAAAAGAACCATTAGTTCTTTTAAGTAATTCCTTTTTTATTCTATATCCATACATATCTTCTTCAGACAAAAGATACATAATTAAGATTTCTAACAAACCGAACTTTAAATTCTCGTCAATATAGTTTTCCCAGTTCATGAAGTCACCTCCTTAATTAGTGAGGTATTATATCTATAATAATTATAACTTATAAAATAATTAAAGATAATAGTATTTTGAAAAGTGTATGTTGACAAATTAAATTTAAAAATGTATAATTAATTTAGGAG
>JAQUUM010000072.1 GCA_028693885.1 Bacilli bacterium | reverse complement strand
GCTTATATGGTTGAAGTATCGCTAGATAATTATGCAGAGTTATTTAATGGTTGGGATGCATCGCCTTTAAAAAGGCGAGACTTAGAACCAGAACTTCTAGACTATCTAGAACAAGCAGGATATGAAATACCACTAAAAGAAAAAACTGAATTATGTTTTTATTTAGCTACAGAATTAAAAGATTTTGAAAAAGAAAAAAGAAGTATTTTAGGTGTAAAAAATAATTTTAATATTGCAATGTTTTTTATTAATAAAACATTAAGAAATAATTATAGAAGAATAATAATCTATATATTTATGAGTATAATGTTTTTAGTGGCGGCTTATTTACTTAGAAACATTGCAAGTGAAAGTTTATTATTTTCTATTTTAGTTGAAGGTTTATTTATTGGAGGTTGGTTTTTACTTTGGGAATCTTTTGCTATTTTCTTTTTTGAAAGTCATGAAATTAGAAAAAGGAAAAAAGTCTTTAAAAGATATTTAGAATCTGATATTTATTTTAAATATGATTAATATAAAAAAAACAAAAGATATGTATTTAATTGTTTAAGAAAAAATTCTTAACTAACTAAATAGATATCTTTTTCATATGTTTAAATTGACATTAAGCAAAGATAGTATTATAATACATATGAATATTTATTCATATGTATAAGGGGATTAATATGGAAAACTATAAAGCATTAGAACTCTTAAAAGCAGTTGCTAATGAGACGAGATTAAGCATAATAAACTTAGTAAAAGATAAAGAACTAAGTGTTAATGAAATTGCATGTAGTCTAGAGATGTCTCAAACAGCAATCTCGCATCAGTTAAAAATTTTAAAGAATTTAAATATTATAAAAGGCTCAAGAAAGGGGAAACATATTTATTATACAATTAGCGATCATCATATTAAAAATATGATAGCGCAAGTATATGAACATGTTAATCATTAAAAATGGGAAGTATATTAAAAAAATATTTTATTTTAAAAAACATTGATAATACAAACACTTATAGAAAAATTGAAATTGCTTTAGCAAAACGCTTTAAAAATGGTACAGCTAAAATCAATCCTGCTAATGATAATTTAATCATTGAATTTAATAGTGAGGATAATTTAGAAGAAGATTTAGCTTTAATTTTCGAAGTTATTAAAGAATATGCTACTGATGTTGAAATTGAAGAAAAAGAAGCTAAAATTAGAGTCAGAAAAACTTTGATTTTAGAGAATTTAGATTGTGCAAATTGCGCAGCTAAAATTGAAAGAATTGCTAAAAGAACTTTTGATCATGAATTTATTGTAGTTGATTTTGCTACTTCAAGATTTATCATTGAAACAACTGATAAAAATTTGCTCGATAATCTTCAAAAAGAAGTTGCTGAAATTGCTTTAACTGTAGATAATCATATTGTTGTTTTAGAAAAACGAGAAAAACAAAAAAAACAAACTCAAAGTATTAGAATTGAAAGAAAAAAAATAATTACTTATAGTTTAGGAATGTTTATTTTTATTGGTGGAATGCTTACAAGATATTTAGTTGGAGAATATGCTAATTATGTTTTCCCTTATTATTTATCATTAATCGTTTATTTGTCAGCGTATGCATTACTTGGATTTGATTTAGTTTATGGAGCGATTAGAAACATTATGTCAGGAAGAATTTTTGATGAAAAATTCTTGATGACAATAGCGACTCTAACTGCACTTTTTATTGGTTCTTATAACGAAGCTATTTTTGTTTTGATTTTTTATAAGACAGGTGAAATGTTACAACAATATGCAGTAAACTATTCAAGAAGATCAATTGCTAACTTGATTGATATTAAGCCTCAGAGTGCGTTTCTTTATAATGATGGTGATGTTACTGAGGTTGATCCTAATGAAGTAGTAAAAGGTGATATTATTATAGTTCGTCATGGGGAGAGAATTCCACTTGATGGCGTTGTAATGAGTGGGTCTGCTGGATTAGATGTTTCATCTTTAACGGGTGAAAGCTTATTAAAAACAGTTGAAGTAGGAGATGAAGTATTTTCTGGTTCAATTAATGTTGATGGACTTTTAAAAATTAAAGTAACTAAAGCTTTTGAAGATTCAATGTGTTCTAAGATTATTAACTTAGTAGAAAATGCTAGTACTTTAAAATCAAAGTCTGAAAACTTTATTTCAAAATTTGCTAGATACTATACACCAGCTGTGGTTATTTTTGCGGTATTGTTAGCTGTAATACTTCCTTTTCTAACAATCAATAATTTTAATGGTTATCAAGAAGCTTTTCAAAATTCAATTTATAAAGCTTTAATCTTTTTAGTTGTTTCTTGCCCATGTGCTTTAGTTATTTCAATTCCACTAGGCTTTTTTGGAGGAATTGGGGCTGCTAGTAGAAATGGTATTTTAATAAAAGGGAGTAACTTTTTAGAAGCTTTAAATAATGTTAGTACTGTTGTTTTTGATAAAACAGGTACTCTTACAAAAGGAAAATTTAAAGTTGAAAAGATTGTTGCAACTGCTAGTATGAAAGAAGATGATATATTAGAATATGCTGCTCATTTAGAGTCTCTAGCAAATCATCCGATTGCTAAATCAATTGTTGATTATTATGGGATTCATAATATCAATTCTACTTTAGTTCAATTTGCTAAAAACTCAAGTAGTAATGGCGTTAGAGGAAAAGTAAAAAATAAAGATGTATTGCTTGGAAGCTATAAGTTTATTAAAGATTCAAATTTAGAAATTGAAGAAGTTATAGTTCCTGGAGTTATAATTTATGTAGTAGTTGATAACCTTTATGTAGGACATATTATTATTAAAGATGAAATAAAAGAAGAAACTATAAAAGCATTAAATGAATTAAGAAGTTTAGGAATAAAAGATATTCAAATGATTACGGGAGATAGTTTTGAAATTGCTACTGAAGTGGCCGAATCTTTAAGTATTACAACGTTTCATGCTGAAACATCGCCGATTGATAAGGTTGCTAAATTAGATGAAATAAAATCAAAATTATCAGAAAATGAAAAAATAGCTTTTGTAGGCGATGGAGTTAATGATGCTCCTGTTTTGAGTAGTGCAGATATTGGTATTGCTATGGGAGGATATGGAAGTGATGTAGCGATTGAAGTGGCTGATATTGTTTTGATGAAAGATGATATGAAAAAAATACCACTAGCTTTTAAAATTGCTAGAAAAACAAGAGTAGTAGTTATTCAAAATATTATCTTTGCACTGGCTATTAAGTTATTAGTTTTAGGGTTAACTCCTTTTAATGATTTAATACATATCTGGGAAGCAATATTTGCAGATGTTGGTGTATCACTTCTAACAATTCTTAATTCATTAAGAATTATGAGAATTAATAAAAAGAAAGTAGAATAAAAATGGATTATATTGAAGTTGGAAAAATCGTTGGAACTCATGGTATAAAGGGTGAGTTAAAAGTATTATCAGATTCTGATTTTAAAGCTGAAAGATTTAAAAAGAATAATATTTTATATATTGAAATAAATAACGAATATAAAGAAGTTAAAATTACTTCTTATAGACCTCATAAAAATGTAGAGTTAATTACTATCAACAATTTATTTGATATTAATGATGTTGAAAAGTATATTGGTAAAATGCTTTATATAAAGAAAGAACAATTGAAAAAATTAACTAAAGATGAATATTACTATATGGATTTAATTGGGCTAGAGGTTGTTAGTGCAGAATCAGAGGTAATAGGAATTGTAAAAGATATAATGAGACTCCCACAAGGAGAAGTGCTAGTAGTATATAATTCTTCTAATAAAAGGATTTTAATCCCTTTTGTAGATGAGTTTATAGTTGATGTAAAAGATAAAATAATTGTTAAGGTTATAGAAGGTTTAATATGATAATTGATGTTGTAACTATTTTTCCTGAGATTATAAAAAATACGATTAACCAATCAATCATTGCAAGAGCACTTAGTAATAATCATGTGAAAATTAATGTCTTAGATTTTAGAGAGTTTTCAAATGATAAAAATAAAAAAGTTGATGATTACTCTTATGGTGGTGGTGCTGGAATGGTTATAGGACTTCAAGCAATCACTGATTGCATTAAAAGTATAGAAGGTTTTAAAGATGCTCATAAGATTTTAACTTCACCTGAAGGTGTTAGTTATAATCAAAAAAAAGCTCATGAGTTAAAAGAAAAACAACATTTGATTATTATTTGTGGGCATTATGAGGGAATTGATGCTAGGATTAATAATTATATTGATGAGGCTATTAGTTTGGGTGATTTTATTTTAACCGGTGGTGAGATTGCGGCTCTTGCAATAATTGATAGTGTTGTTAGATTAATCGATGGAGTTTTGGGTAATAGTGCTTCACTAGAAAGCGAAAGCTTTGAAATGGGGCTTTTAGAATATGATCAATATACTCGTCCTGAAGTGTTTGATGGAGTAAGTGTTCCTGATGTTTTGCTTTCAGGTAATCATGAAAAAATAAGACAGTATAGAAGATATAACGCATTAGAAAAAACTTTTAAAAAAAGACCTGACTTATTAGAAAGAATTTCTCTTTCAAAAGAAGATGAAAAATTTTTAAAGGAAATTAAGAATAAGGTTTAAGATGAAAAGATTTTTTTTATTAATAATGATTAGTATGGTATTTATACTTTCTTCATGTAGTGGTAAAGTTTATTCATATAATCAAGATAATATTGAAGCATTTGATTTATTAATCGAAAATAAATTAAATGGTTTATATTCTCAAGCTTTAGCTTATGATTTAAGAGAGAATTGTGATTTGGGTCATATAGAAGGTTTCTCTTGTATAAGAGTAGCTGAAAGTGGTTTAACAAAAGAAGATATTATTAATATGATACTGAGTTATGATTTAGAGGCAGTAATTATTTTGATTTGTAACGATGGTGTTGAAAGTAGTCAAATAGCTAAATATTTGAAGAAAGAAAAATATAAAAGCGTTCATTACTTTGAAGGCGGTTATATTAGTTACTGTGAAATAAAAGGTGATAGTTTTATTCCAGAAATTGGGTGTGATTGTTAAGTTAACAATTTAAGGATGAAAAAATGAAGAAGAAATTAGAAACACTTGTCTTTGTAGTTTTAGGAATGGTCTATGTTATTTTTTCATGGATTGTAATTTGGTATTTAATCAATTTAATATTTTTTAATTTTGAGAATGCTTTAGTATCTATTTATATAGTTTTAGGTGTTTCTTTAATCGCTTTAATATTTGGTGTTTTTTCTTTAAAAGCACTAACAAAAAAATTTCTTAGTTATTCTTCAAAACTAAAAGAACCAGAGATTGAAAGGCTCAACAATCTATTTACTGAAGTTGCAGCTAAATCAGCCAGAAAAAATGTTAAGTTATTATTATTCAATGATACTAAAAATGAATTTTTAGGTTCGCCGGCTTTAGCACTTCAAACTTCTAAGTCATATATTGGAATATCAGAAGTAGTTAGAAGAGAAGATGATGAAGTAATCAAAGGTTTGATTGCTCATGAGATGTATCATATAATTTCAAATTTTAATTTTGTATATTTTTTCGTTAATATATTAAGTATGGTTTTTTCGATTATCTTTTTGGTTTTACTACAAATTTTTCAATCAATAATGAAGGTATTAAATAGAAAAAAATTAAATAGTATAATTTATGTAATACTTTATATCTTTTATATTATAACTGCTGTTTTGCTTTTAATAATAAGATTGCCTTATAATATTTTAATTGCTCCACTTAATCGTTATGAAGAAAAACAAGCAGATAAGTTTGCTTGTAGTTTAGGTTATGCTGAGGGTTTAAGATATGGTCTTTTTAAGACTACAAAAGATGCTAAGATTACGATTAAACATATATTTTATTGGATATTACCAATCCATCCTTTAGTAGATCAAAGACTTGATAGAATTTATGAATTGAGTGAAAAAACATATGGAAAAGAATTCTATATTATTAATGATCAACTATATTATATTGAAACTGATAATGAGAGAATTATAATTCCTGATAATGCTGTAAAAATTGCTAATAACAAAATTTTGAAACACACAAATAAAGTAAAATATATTGATTTTAATAATGTTATAGAAGTTAGTTCTAATGCATTTAGAAATAGTCATTCATTAGAAGAAGTTGATTTAAGTAATGTTCAAATAATTAAGCAATATGCATTTTTAAATTGTTCAAAACTTGGTAAAGTAATTATTTCTAATAGTTTAGTAGAAATAGAAGAAAGTGCATTTAAGGATACTTTAATTACTAAGGATAAAGAAATTGATTTTATTAAATTAAATAATTGGGCAATTGCTTGTAATATTAAAAATCCTAAATACTTAGAAATACCAACTGATATTACTAATATTCAGAATAATCTATTTAGAAGTTTTACAAAACTTGAATTTATTAGAATTTTAAATTTAAATTTTAAATTAAAAGAAGAGTATTTTGTACTCCCTAGATTAAAAGCAATAATTTGGGAAACGAAAGAAAATTTAGACAATGTTGGTTTAAGAATAATCAAATCTTTAGATGAGTTTAAAAAATATATAGTTGAAGAATTAAAAATATTAGAA
>JAQUUM010000071.1 GCA_028693885.1 Bacilli bacterium | reverse complement strand
GACATATTACTAAAATTGGCACTTACGTAAGTACCCGAACTATACATAGCTTCGTTTAAAAATGCGTGAATGTTCAGTCTATAATAAGTATGGTTAGGAGAAGTTGTCAAAAGATCTAATCTCGTATAACTTTGATTCTCGGCTTTTTCAATAATGTAATCTAGCATCCACTGCCATTTTGGTCCATATGTTTCATCATTAAAAAAACTTATTATTTTTTGATTTGGATCATATGATAATGAGAAAAAGTTATTTATAGTCGCCGATTTATTCGCATAAGTATTGTAATCTAATATAAACTCTTCTAATATATTTTGATTTACTCTTATATCAGCGAAATATAATTCATAAATTTTCGATTCAGTAGGAACAAACTTTACTATTGCTTCATTATCTTTTGATAACATAATGTTATCAATATCTATGCCATACAGCTGATTAATTTTCTTTAATGATAGTTGTACTTTAAATCGCCCTTTATTATTTTCATTACAATATTCAACTTCAAAATCATATTTTTGCCCCTTTTCTAATAATATTTCTTTTGAAGTAATGCCTTCTCCTAAAGATTTTGACCCATTTCTAACTTCTATTTTCATCAAATTATTAGAAAAACATTCTAATTTATATAGTCCAGAATATTCAGATGTAAAAGAAAAAATATCTTTTTCTCCTTCAATAACATAACCATCTTGATTTTTTTCTAATTCTAATATTTTTTCTTTTTTATTACCTAAATAACTATGCTTAGCATAAGAACCTACTGCGAATTGGACATAATCCAAATTATTTTTTATTACAGCCTGTAAACCTATCTCTTCAATTAGTATATTTTGAACTTCTCCATCATTTGTTAAATAATAATAAAAATCAGTTGAATAAATATTTCTAGCATTATTATTTTCCCAAGACACTTTTTGGGGTTCAAATATTACTGGTAAACTAATATCAGTATGCAAAACTTTAGCATCAAATTTCCATAATTTATATAGTTCATCAAAATCATTTGTTTCATACCAAGATTTTTGTTCTTCTTTAGTCATTCCTCTATAGCTAGTATATGGGTCACCAAAAAATACATTTTCTTCAACAATTTCTTTTTTACTTAAAAGGCTTGAAATAGTGTCATAAGCTACTGTTCCAATATCAAAAGCAGTTGACCAACCAGGACCAATATATTTTTCAATACCAAGCGAAGTGGCCAATTGAATAATTTGTCTAATATCTACTTTTTTTCTATCATATGATATCGATTTACCAACATATTCAGTTCTTGATAAAATTATTCTATATCCCTCATCTTTTTCCCAATCATATTCAACCATGTCATCCTCATTAGGCTGACATATATTCTTTAACTTGATTGAAGAAGCTACATCTTTTATAGCATATTTTCCTACATTTCTTTGTGCCCTATCAAAGCTTTGACTATAACCAACCCACGCTCCGCTTTCATCAGTTTCGATTTTAATAGAAAAATATGGCATAACAAAGCCAAAATCATAATCTACCAATGTCGAACTTGAAAAAGTAAAATAAGTAATCCACCATGATGCTGGTCCTGTTGCAAAATCAACATCAGGTTTTAATCTTATTGTTTGATTATTTTGTAAAAAGTAATCACTAAAATACATATAAGAAAAGGTGTATAAAGGCTTAACACTATGCTTTAATAAATTACTGCCATCATTTTCTAAATTTATGTCAAAAATAGTTACATCTATTTCATTTACCGTGTTTATGTCTTGCGTGCTATGCATGTTAAAAGCAAGATTAACACCTTGAAAAGCTTGAGTTTTTACTATAAAAGCATATTCTTCTCCTACATAAAAGTATTCACCTCTGTGTCTAAATAAATCTCTAGGTATAAATTTAATTATAGGATCATCTCCAGATATAATTGCATCTAATTTAAATTCAGTTCCAGGTCTCTCATAGGTAATTTCTTTTCCCCATAGATCTTTGCTAGGGTAGTTATGAATATTAATATTACTATATATCCCCAAATTTGTATTACCTGATTCACTATTAGTGTAAGTATTGAATTCGCCTTCCTCATTAATTACATATTGTGAATTCATTTCAGCTAAAGTTGATTCATATGTAATGCCCAATGCATTCACTATAATAAAATTACAAAAAACTGTTGCTACTATTAAAACTAAAAATATTGTCTTTTTCATTATATTTCCTCCTATTCCATTTTTTATAATTAAAGACTAAATCTTCATAATTTAATTCAATGCTATGAAAATTATCAATTAGTGAAAATATAATTATAATAAGTGCAACATCAAACCAAAGATTTGCCTTGCACAAAAAACATAATTCCTTAAAATCATTTTTTGCCCCCCCTTTTATTTTGATTTTGAAAAACATATTCATTTTATCATATAGTATATTTGGTGTCAAATTTTAATTTTTAGTTTTTAATTAATAAAAAACTCTAAAAATATGATTATAATTTAAATCTTTTCTATTATAATTATACATATAAATAGCAGATTTTCTTTTAATATTTAATGATATAATTTTATAAATTATATAAAAAAGAAGATATTGCTATCTTCTTAAAATGAATCTATTAATATTTCAATTCTTTTATTGTTTCTTGCAGCTGTTGAATATGCAATAGTTCTAATTGCATTCGCAACGCGCCCTTTTTTGCCAATAACACGGCCTAAATCATCAGCATTAACCATGATTTGAACAGTGATAGTATCATCCTCTTCTGCTAGAATAGTCGTCTTTACATCCTCAGGATGTAAAACTAGCGGCTTTACTAGGTCAAGTAAATATTTATCATAATTCATAAATGTTATTTACCTAACTTTTGCTTTGCAAATTTTTCAATAATGCCAACTTTAGATAAAAGAGACTTTGCAGTGTCAGTTGGTTGTGCACCATTATTAAGCCACTTCATTGCTTTTTCTTCATCAATTTTTAAAACATTTTCTTTTTCGATTGGATGATAAGTACCGATGATTTCAATAAAACGACCATCACGAGGACTAGTAGAATCAGTTGCTACTACTCTGTAGTAAGGTCTTTTTTTAGCACCATATCTTTGTAATCTAATTTTAACTGCCATAATTTTTTTCCTCCTGTTTATATTAACAAGATGTATTATATATTTATTAATTCTGTTTGTCAAGTCTTTTTACTTAACATCTATATTTTTTCACATTCTTCTTCTACTAATATTTTAGGTATCTTAACATTAACATGTATATAGCCACATTTATGCTGCTAATCTATTGGTGCTTAGTTTTCTAAAAATGTAGTTAGATGAATGATTTTAACACCATCAATTACTCCCACATCTTTATAATCATATGTAACCACTATTCTTTCATAATTATCTCTTACAATAAGTAGATTATCTGTTTCTCTTGTGCTGCTTTCTGGTATGCTTAAAGTCACCTGAACATATTGAATACGGTCGTCTTTAAAACAAACAAAATCTATTTCTAAGTCATCATACTTGCCTACAAATACATTCCAGCCATCTTTAATTAGTTTCAAATAGACAATGTTTTCTATCATTGAACCTAAATTGCTATTCATTCTCCCTAACATAATGTTTTTCAGTCCTAGATCTACAACATAATACTTACCTAATGTTTTCAAATGTTCTTTACCTCTAATGTCATATCTAGTTGCTTTATAAAAAATGAATGCATTTTCCAGTAATTGTAAGTATTTATTAATTGTTTCAGGTTTGACAACTTGATTCATTGATTTAAAATAGTTTGATATTTTTGGACTTGAAACCGATTTTCCAATATTATCTAGCAGATACAAAGATAATTTCATAAGTATATCAATTTGTGTAATATTACCTCTTAAAGATACATCTTTAAGTAAAATACTATTATAAATACCTTTTAATATATCAATTTTCATTTGTTCATCTTCAGTTAAAACTACAGAAGGAAAACCTCCATATTTAATATATTTTTGAAGATACTCATCAATACTATCTTCTTCTGAAAAATTCATGATTTCCATTAATGATAAAGGATATATTTTAATCTCAACATATCTACCCGATAAGTAAGTTGCAAGTTCTCCAGACAACATGTTAGCATTCGATCCAGTTATGTATATATCACAATTGAAAGCTACTCTTAGTCCGTTGATTAACTTTTGCCAATTCGATACTTCAGCAATTTCATCAAATAAAAAATATACTTTTTCATTTGTTTTAATATTTGATTTGATGTATTCATATAGTTTGTCAACTGTTTGCAAATTAAATGTGTCTGGATGTTCAAAATTCAAGTACATTGTATTCTTGTTTTGTTGAACAAGATGGTTCTCTAGCATTTTAAGTAAAAACGATTTGCCTGACCTTCTAACACCGGTAACTAATTTGACAAATTCAGTATCTAAATATTGAATCATTTGATTTAGATAATGACTTCTTATTTTCATATTTAACACGTATAATCAATTAAGATAGATTTATATCTTATTGATTAACTCCCTTCTTCTAATTTGATTGGTTGTATCACCTCACCTACTAATAGATTACTACTTTTTTTGCCTTTTGTAAAGTATTATTACGTTTTTTTATTTTTTTTGCCTTTATACAATGTTTTATAGATGACTATTGTTAGAACTTTTTACCAAACCAAATCTGCAATAATATATTTGTGTTTCATTTATAGCAATATATCTATCTAGGTTTTAGAAGTATGGATTTAAGTTAAGTTATCCTATTGTTTATTAAATATTTTAATATTTATTCCTAATATTTTAACTTTTTTTATTTTTGTTTCACATAAAATTAATAAAGCTGTTTTTTACTTAATATCTATATTTTTTTCACATTCTTCTTCTGCTAATATTTTGGGGATTTTAACATTAACTGCAATTAATACTATTGCACATAAAATTCCTGAAGGAATTAAATAAAGAGCATTGTACCCAAAAGTATAAATTATAATACCTATAGTTCCTTGATCTAAAAACTCTTGTGGGAAATATTGAACCCAAAAAATCCAACCAGCTGCTCCTGCTACTAAAAGTCTAGCTAACACTCCTAAACTAATTCCTAAAATTAAATATTTATTTTTTTCTTTATTAGTTTGACTATTAATAAATTTACTTGAAAACATGCCAGCAAAACCAACAACCGTATATGCTAACCAATAATCCATCGCAATTTGAACAAAAACAGTTATAGCATTAAAGCCTGCTGTTTTATTGGCAATCAATGTTTGAATAATTCCAATTAAAAAGCCACACAATAAACCACCTTTTATTCCATACTTAAAAGCTATTATAAAAATACAAGCCATAGCAAAACCGATTGAACCACCATTTGGAAAAAGACTTGCAGAATACATTTCTGCAAATAAATCAAGGACTAATCCTAGCCCTGCAAAAATCGCTACATCTACCATAAATCTAATCTGTTTGTTCATGTTTTTCCTCCTTAAAAACAAAAAAATTCTTTGAATGCCAAAGAATGAAAGAAAAAAGAATTATCTTTCCTACGCTAGCATTACCTAGATCAGGTTAAAGGGTCGTTACTTTGTAACCTCTCAGCCCTAATGAGCTCCCCTATTAATTGAACAAATTAATTCTACCATTATTATATTTAATATGCAATACAAAAAAAATCAATTTACTTACATCTTTTTTGCTTTTAATATATAATACTATTTAATGAAAGAAAGGAGAAATCTATGAACACAAAGTATTATGATGTATTTATTGAAATTTTAGAATCTGAAAACAAAGATCAAAGTCTTAATTATGTTTTAAATCTTTTAGATGAAAAAAAGATTACTCTTGAAGAATTATACGACGAAATACTAGCACCTTCTTTAACTAATTTTGGTTGTAATTTAAAAGACAAAGAAATTTGCATTTGGAAAGAACATACAAGAACTTCGATTATAAGGACTATTCTTGAATGCACTTATCCTTATATTATTCAAAGGAGAAAGACAATTTCTCCAGTTAATAAAAAAGTTTTACTTTTCACTCCAACTGATGAATATCACGAAATCGGAGCAATCATTAGTACTAACTACTTTTTATTAGCAGGATTTGAAGCTCAATATATTGGAGCTAACACTCCTAAGGATGATATTATTTCAGCTGTTAGATCTCTTAACCCAGATTTTGTAGGAATTAGTGTAACTAATCACTATAACCTAGTAATCACTAAAAAGATTACAGATGAACTAAAAGAAACTTTTCCTAAAGTTTCTATTATTCTTGGCGGTCAAGCATTTCATAATCAAAATGCTTTAGACTCAATCAAACATGATTATATCTTATATAATGCTAATGAAATTATTGATTTTGGAAAGAAGGTGGCCAAATGAAGCTAGCTTTAAGTATCGCTTGGCGCTTTTTAAAATCAGCCAAGCGCCAAACATTAATCATCATTTTAGGTATTGCAGTTGGTGTTAGTGTTCAAGTATTCATTGGTTCTTTAATAAGCGGTTTGCAAGACAGTTTAGTTGACTCAACAATTGGCTCTTCTTCACATATAACTTTTACAAAAACAGATGATACATTTATTACTGACTATGAAGAATTACTAACTACAATCA
>JAQUUM010000070.1 GCA_028693885.1 Bacilli bacterium | reverse complement strand
AGCAACTGCTTCATCAACTAGAATTGTTTCAATAGCATTACAAACAGAAGGTCTACTTGTTTTTGCATTATGAGCAATTCTTAATGCTTTATCTAAATTAGCTTCTTTTTCAATATATAGATGACAAATCCCTGCGCCTGTTTCAATAACAGGAACTAGCGAATTTTCAACTACAAAATTAATTAAATTCTTTCCACCTCTTGGTACTACTAAATCTAGATATTCTTTAGCTTTAATTAGTTCAAGCACTTTTTCTCTATTTGTATCATCAATAAACGTAATTGCTTCAACAGGTAATATACCACTAATTGCTTGATGCATCACTTTAACAATTGCTTTGTTTGAATTTAGAGCTTCACTTCCACCTTTTAGCACACAAACATTTTTTGTTTTTAAACACAAAACAGCAATATCCACACTAACATTAGGACGAGCTTCGTAGATTGCTCCAATTACTCCAAAAGGTACTCTTACTTTTTCAATCAACAAACCTTCTTTTGTTGTAAAAGTATCCAATACTTTATCAATATCAAAATTAATTTCTTTAATTTTTAAAACATCTTCACTAATACTTTTAATTCTTTCTTTTGTTAATAAAAGTCTATCAATCATTGCTTTAGAAATATTTTTTTCTTTAGCTGCTATAATATCTTTTTCATTTTCTTTTAATATAAACTCTAAATTATTTATTAATTCTTTTGAAATATTTTCTAAAGCTTTATTAATTTTTGAAACCGATATAATTCCTAAAACCTTACTAGCAGCTTTAGCTTGTTTTAATTTTTCAATCATTTATCTTCACCTATAATAACTAAATCATTAGCATGAATTATTTCTTCTTTCGATTTATAACCCAAAATAGTAGAAAAATCAGTTGAAGCTTTTCCTTTTAAAAGTCTTGTTTCTTCACTACTATAACTAATTACCCCTCTTGCATATATTTTATTATTTTTATCTTTTATTAAAACTACACTTCCAGCTAAGAAATTCCCCTCTACATCAACAATTCCTTTTGCAAGAACACTTTTTCTTTTCTTACAAACAGCACTAATAGCACCATCATCTAAAATAATAGCTCCTTTAGGTTCGCTATTATAAATTAACCAATGAGCTTTCGCTTGTAAGCGATTATTCTCGTGTCCATTAAACCAAGTTCCTATTTCTTCTTTGTTTAAGGCTTTAATGATATTTTCTAAATTAGCACCATTAATAATCAAAGTAGAACAGCCCGCATCTTGAGCCATTTTAGCTGCATGAATTTTAGTATACATTCCACCACTGCCAACCTTAGAACTACTACCTCCTGCCATTTGATAGATTTCATCACTAATACAATCAACGCAAGGAATCAATTTAGCATCACTAAAATTATTTGGATTTTTATCATACAATCCATCAATGTCAGTTACTAATACTAATAAATCAGCTGATATTGAAGCCGCAACCAAAGCTGATAATTTATCATTATCACCCATTTTAATTTCTTCAACGGCTAAAGCATCGTTTTCATTAATAATAGGAACTACATTATAATTAAGTAAATTCGCTAGAGTGTTTTTTAAATTAGTAACTCTAGATCTAATCTCTAAATCATCATGAGTTAATAATAACTGAGCACATTTTAAACTATATAATTTAAAATATTCTTCATATATTTGAATTAAACCTGCTTGTCCAACAGCTGCACATGTTTGTTTTAGATTAATAGTTTTAGGACGTTCTTTTAATTCTAATTTGCTAACACCAACAGCCACTGCTCCTGATGTTACTAATATAACTTCATAAGTTTCTTTTAGTTTTGAAATTACACTAGCTATCTCTTTTATTTTTTCTTTATTCAATTTTAATTTTGAATCAAGTAAAGTAGAAGATCCTATTTTTATAACAATTTTTTTAATTTTATTAATTTCTCTCATTGTTTATCACCTGTAAATTTTATTATATCATTTTAAATTGTTTTTGTTAAGTGTTTGTATTGGTATAAAAAGGACACTTTATAAGTGCCCTCATTAGTTTTTAATCTTTTTTACTATTGCCAAGATAAAGGTTGAAGCCTAAATGTACCTGTTATACTTGGATAAGCATTTGAAGTTGCTGTAATAATTACATCAAAGTATACATTTACTCTTGTTACAAGACCTGTAGTTGGATCAACTGTAGCTGCAGCAGTATTACTACTACTCCAAGTAACTGTTTGATCAATTCCTGATGTTTCAACACCAGCTGCAAAAGCCATAGTAGAAACAAGTTGCAATGTACCACCATTTTCCATTGGATAAGTACCAGTATATGTAACAGTTAAACCTGTTGCTTCTGGAATATCTTCTATAGCATAAGTTGCTGTAATTAAACTATCTTCAACAGAAGTAGCTGTAATAGTAACATCCCCGTAACTAACAAGTGTTACAAGTCCGGCTGCACTTACAGTTGCAATAGCTGTATCACTTGATGTCCAAGTAACATTTTGATTAGCAGTTGCTGGTGCAACTGTTGCTGTTAGTTGCACGGTTTGACCAATCTTCTTTAAAAAAGTTCCTGCTGTTATAGCTACTGATTCTGGATCATCATATTTTACTGTAATATTATAAGTTCCTCTAATTGTTTGATTGTAAGGGTCTTTTGCTAAAACTGTAACTGTACCTGCAGTCAATCCGCTTAGAACTCCTAATTCTGTAATTGTTGCAGTTCCTGTATCACCAATAACTCCAACTGCCCAAATAGGTGTAGGCGAAGCATTTGCTGGTAATATTGTACAAGTCATTTGTAAGTCATGTCCAACAAATAACTCAGTTTCAGTATTTGTAATAGTTATATTTGTTGCTGTTGCATAATTATTAACTTGAATAGTATAGCTTGCTGTTAAAGTAGTGTCAATCGTACTTACGGCAGTCATTACTACACTACCTTCTGAAACTCCAGTAACAAGCCCTGTTTCACTAATTGTAGCTACATCTACATTGCTGCTACTCCATGTTACTTCTTGACTTGCATATGACGGAATAATTAAAGCAGTTAATTGTAAAGTTTCATTTTTTACCAAAACATTACTATTAGCATTTATTACCATTGATGTCCCTGCTAAATCCGCTACAATTATTTCAACTATATCACTAACATTCGGATCTTCTTCAAAGTAAACAGTAATATTCGCACTTCCAAGTGCCACTCCAGTAACCACATCACCTGAAACTGTTACTATTTCTTCATCATCACTTTCAAAAACTAAAGTACCGCTGCCACCATAAATCGAAGGAATTAATTTTAATTCTTGACCTACAGCGATTTGCTCTGATTGATTAGGAAACATTATCTGTACTCTATCAACGTTTTGTGTACAACCTGTAAATAATACTACAAATAATATTAATACTGCTAGTAAAATCCAATTTCTTTTCATAAAATTTCCTTTCTAAACTACCAATTCTTTCTACATTGTACCATAAGTTTTTAAACTTGTTAAGATTTTTTTAATTTTTATAATTTTCCTTAAGGGTCATCTTATATAATTATATCAAATGATACTATTTAAAAGCAATGTTTTCTTTATTTCATCATAATATAAAAATATAAAATATATTATTTTAATCAACCAATCAATTAAAAAGGAGTGCCCAAAAGGGCACTCAAAACTCCTTGAGGTAGCAAAATTAAATCCAACTATAACACAAGCAGTACTAATATTTAAAAGAAAAATTATTATGATGTCTTTTTAAAGATAACGGTCTATTTCCCAATCATGTACTAACTTTCTATATTCATCCCACTCTATTGTTTTTGCTTCAGTATATTTTTTAAAAATATGTTCCCCAAGGGTTTCTTTCATTAACTCACTTTTTGATAATTCTTTAACTGCATCTTTCAAATTTTCTGGTAAATTTTTAATACCTAATTCTTCTCTTTGTTGTCTTGAATATTCAAATATATTATCATCAACCGGCTCTACTTTTGGTAGATTTTTTTCAATTCCATCAAGACCTGCTGATAAAATGCTTGCTAATACTAGATAAGGATTTGCTCCAGGATCTGGACACCTTACTTCTGTTCTAGTATTTTCATTCCTTATAGCTGGTAATCTTACCATAGCACTTCTGTTAGCATCAGACCAACAAATGTAGCATGGAGCCTCATAGCCTGGCACTAATCTTTTATATGAATTTACAGTTGGGTTAGTAATTGCTGAATATGCTCTTGCATGTTTTAAAATTCCGCTTACCCATTTATGACAAATATCACTTAATCCCCTATCATCATTTGGGTCAAAAAAAACATTTTTTCCATTTTTATCCATAATAGAGCAATTAGTATGAAGAGCATTCCCTGAAATTGTAGCCACAGGTTTAGGCATAAAAGAAGCATGTAAATTATATTTTTTAGCTATTTGTGTCACAACTAATTTAAAAGTTTGCAAATTATCACATGTTTCTATAGCATCTGAATAACAAAAATTAATTTCATTTTGCCCATATCCTACTTCATGATGCGAAGCTTCAATTCTAAATCCTAATTTTTCTAATTCTAAAACAATATCGTGTCTACATCTTTCAGAACCATCAAGTGGTGCTAAATCAAAGTATCCTGCTTTATCAATAAAAGATAATCTAGGTTCTCCTTTTTCATCAAGTTTAAATAAATAAAACTCTGGTTCAAATCCAACACAAAATTTTTCAAATCCAAATTTATCTAATTTTTTTAACACCCTTTTTAAATTACTTCTTGGGTCTCCTGAGAAAAATTCTCCATTCGGCATTTTAACATCACATATAAATCTTGCTACTTTTCCATACTCGCTACTTTCAAGCGGTAAAATTAACCACGTTGACAGATCAGGTTCTAGATACATATCCGCTTCTTTAATTCTAACAAACCCCTCGATACTCGAACCATCAAACATAATACTACCTTTTAAAACATTATCTAACTGTGAAATAGGTACTTCAACACTTTTAATTGTTCCTAGCATGTCAGTAAATTGTAACTTAATATACTTGACTTCTTCCTCCTTTGCATTAGTTTTAATAAATTCTTTAGTGTGATTTTTCATAATTATCCTTTTTCCACTAGATCTATACTCTTATCCTAACATATAAAGCGAAATTTTTCAACCTTGATTGCTGTATCTACTAAAAAAAGATAGATTTAACTCTATCTTTTTTCTAATTTTGATACTATTTCTACCAAAGTAATATCCATATATAATAAATTTATAAATTAAGTCTGTGGCTTAAAATACTAATTGTTCTTTACTTTTTCCTCTCTTTCATTATATTTGATCCTATCATAAACTAACTTTTTAAAAAAATGTTTTTATAATCCAAAACCTACTCAAAAGAGTAGGTTAGAAATATAACTTATATGGACGCCACAGCCTCAACGATGGCGTCATTTACCCATAAAATATTGTATTAATTATTCTCCTGTGTAGCCCCAAATTACTGGCCTATTGTTGTCATTCCAATCATCATGCCAACCTTCAGGTTTGCTTTCACTTCTAACTCTTATTGTTACATTTTCAGTAAACGTAAAAATAAATCTACCCATATATGTAACGCTTTCTGGTATTATTATAGTATTCAAATTTTCGCAATAACTAAATGCATTGGATTCTATTCTTACTATGCTATTTGGTATTGCTATACTTGTTAAATTTATTGAAGTATTAAATGAACTACTTGCTATTCTTTTAACACTATATCCTTCTATCTGATTAGG
Organism: Bacilli bacterium; assembly: GCA_028693885.1. Classification (GTDB taxonomy): domain Bacteria; phylum Bacillota_I; class Bacilli_A; order ML615J-28; family CAG-698; genus JAQUUM01. The sequence goes on along the minus strand of JAQUUM010000070.1, from coordinate 920 downwards.
AATATTTATGGATGTATAACGCCCTTCTATATATCCTACTATACTAGCAAAATATTCATCATTTATTTTTGAAATTCCATATTCAAATCCATCTTCAGTAACTCCATAGCTTACAAATCCCAATATTGTAGTTTTTATTCCATTGTCGAACCCCAATGACCATCCTACAGGTATATTTTCCGATTTAATACAGATTGATAACTTATAACAGTTTTGAAAAACATTATATTGTAAGGTTTCAATACTTGTGGGAATAACAACAGTATTTAAATTTGTGCATTCAGCAAATGCAAACGCTCCAATATCTTTTGTACCATCTGGTATTATAATATCTGTCAAACTAGTGCAGCCCCAAAAACTACTTTCTCCTATAGTTACTAGGGTATCTGGAAGTACAATGTTTTTTAGTTTAATACAGTCAAAAAATGCCCCATCACCTATATATGTTACATTGTTAGGAATGGTAATGCTTGTTAGATCATTGCAATTAGCAAATGTATTTGAGCCTATACTTGTTACATTAGCTGGTATTACGATGTTTGTTAAACTTGAGCAATCATGAAATGCACTATTTCCTATACTAGTAACTTTTTTCCCTTTATACATCGCAGGTATCGTAACTTCTTCTGCTTCCCCCAAATATTTTGTTATTTCGTAAGTATTGTCTTCTTTTAATTCAAATGTAAAATCTTTATTATTATTACAAGCAGTAAGCATTAAAAAGACAAATATAATTATTAATACATTAAATAGTTTTTTCATTATTGCGCACCTATCCCTACTACAGTAATTGGTATTCTTCCCACATATGAAGAATTGTATTTATTTACTCCAGTTATTGTTGCTTCTCCTGGTGTGTGAGCATAAACCATTCCATAAATACTTACAAACGCTATAGGATTATCTATTGTCCATATATA
>JAQUUM010000069.1 GCA_028693885.1 Bacilli bacterium | reverse complement strand
ATTAATGGTGTCTTAATGGGAACTGTTATGGGCTATTTGGTAATGAATACACTTCAAATTATATTAGTTCATGTAAAAACATTAAAAACAGGATTGTTTGAATTGGTAAAGCTAATCTTAGTAAATATTGCTTTATCCGCTAGTTTAGTTTTCGTTAGTTCAAATTTAAAATTGCAGTTCAATGATTATTTAAGTTTTCTATTTATAGCTACACTAGTATTTATTACATCAGTTATAATTGTATTTATAATTAATGCCTTAACTAATGTTAAGAAAACTAAAGAAAGCATTAATATTGTTAGAGACTTTTTAAAAAGACAATTAAGAAATAAACAAACGTAAGAATGCTGATATTTGATTGAGCATATAAGAGGAATTTAGATGAAAGAATTACTATTATCAATTTGTATACCTGTATATAATAAATTAGATGTTTTTAAAGAAACATTTGAAAGTATATATAACGCTTCAAAGCTACACGCTAATAGACTTGAAATTATTATCAGTGATGACTTTTCTTCAGATGATTATGAAACTTATGTTTCATCTATTATTAAAGAATATAAAGAAGTAACTATAAGGTATAATAAAAATTTAAAAAATTTAGGAATGGCTAATAATTTTATCAAATGTGTAGAGTTATCTAAAGGTGAGTTTTGTTGGATATTAGGATCAGATGATTTTATCCATCCAAACTCAGTCTCTAATATTTTAGATAAATTTTTAAATCATCCAAAATTAGAATTCATAGCATTGAGATTGTCATATTTAGACCTATGTGATTTTTATAATTTAGAAAATGGTTTTTCAAAAATTAAAGAAATTAATTATAATTCATCCGATATAAGAGGAAAAGCAAATTTTGAAAGTCAATTGATTTTGTTTGATAAACTTTTATTGCCAGAATATGGGAATATTATGTTAAGATCTTTACCTGCTTGTATATTTAAAAGAGAGTTATGGCTTAAGCATACTTTTGATAGTAAAAACACAAGTGGTTTTGCTACAAACATAGATAATACATATCCACATTGTTCAGTGTTTGCTAAAAACTTTTTAGGTAAAGAAGTATACTACATAAGTGAGGCTACGATAATCTCAGGTGAAGGCACAAGAGATTGGGCTGGAAGTAAATTTTATGATGGTTATTTACCAATCATATTCTATAAAATATCACTAGATGTAATTGATAATTATAAGAAAAATGGTTGCAATAAAAGTGTAGTTAGAGTTTGTAAAAAAAACATTGCTACTATAATTGGTGATAATTGGCATTTGATCAAAAAATATAAAAAAAGTGGTGGGCTTTTAAAAAATTCAGAATACTTTAATTTAAAAGATACATATAAAAGGGTATGGCTTGTTTCTTCATTCCAAAAGCCGGTTATAAAAGGATGTATCAAAAAAATTATAAAAGCTATTTTTAGATAAAACCGACTTATTAATTTAAAAATAAAAATATAATGAAAGGGACAGAGTTCTTATCTGTTGTATTTATGAATAAACATACTCAACAACTTCTTTCAAATTCTTTAACAGTAAAAGAAACTTTAAATTCTAATAAATTTATTATAAATAAAATTCATTATAAAAATAAAAATACGGTAGTGAAAATTGATAAAACAAATTTATTAGAATGTAATGGTTGGAAAATGAATGATTTAGGATTTATTCAAAATCATAACAATTCGTTTTTTTCTATCAAGGGATTAAGAACTACATCTGATTCTGTTATTAGTGAACAACCTATAATAATTCAAAATGAAATAGGGTATTTAGGAATTATTGCTAAAGAATTTAATAGTAATTTGTATTTTTTGATGCAAATGAAGATTGAACCAGGTAATATTAATAAAATTCAAATTTCTCCAACACTTCAAGCTACTATGAGTAATTTTCAAATGCTACACGGTGGTAAAGAACCTAGTTATTTGAATTATTTTAAAAATGCAAGTAAATATGAAATAATAGTAGATCAATTACAATCTGAACAATCTTCAAGGTTTTTAAAGAAACGTAATAGAAATGTAATAATAAAAGTTGATGAAGATATTGAGGTTTTTGAATCTCACTTATGGATGAGTTTATACCAAATCAAAGAATTGCTTAAGATAGATAATTTGGTTAATATGGATACTAGAACCGTAATTTCTTGTATTCCCTTATTTCAAATTAATAAAGATTGTATTTTAAATTTAAAGAATTATTCTAGTTCTTTAATAGAATCTATGTTTGGTGAAATTAATTATAGCGAAGTCGTTAATTTATATAATAAATTAAATGACTTTAAGATGTATCATAAACTTAATAGTGAAATCATTTCACTAAAAAGTTTAGATAATTGGCTTATTTTAAATGATAGAATTACTTCTAAAACAACTAGCAATTTTGATGTTATTTTTTGTAATATTGAAATTGAAGGCAGAGAGGTTAGAAAGTGGAGTCAACCACTTTTCGAATCAAAAGGAATAGCTTTGTTTGGTTTGTTTACGACAATCATAAATCAAACAAGAAAGTTTCTTGTTAAAATAAAAGCAGAGGTAGGAACATTTGATATTTTTGAATTGGGTCCAACAATTCAAAAAGAATTTATTGAGGAGTTTAATAATAAGGTAGAATTACTTTTTGAAGAAAAACTAAAAAATAAAAAAAATATTTTATATGATGTATTATTGTCAGAAGAAGGTGGAAGATTCTACCATGAGCAAAATAGAAATACTATTATTGATATTAAAGAAAATGAACTGCTTGATTTACCCAAGGATTACGCATGGGTTGATTATAAAACTATTAATTATCTAATTCAATCTAATAATATTGTTAATATACAGCTAAGAAATTTAATGGCACTACTGAGGTTATAAAAATGAAAAAAATAAGAATTGGGATAATCGCTCCATCTGAGATTGCCTTTAGAAGATTTTTACCTTCGCTTGTACAATTAGATATTTTTGAATTTGTAGGAGTAGCGATATCTAGTATTGAGGAATGGTTAGGCGAAAAAAAAACAGAGTTATTGCTAGCAGAGAAAGAAAAAGCTAATAACTTTGTTGGTAAATATGGTGGGATAGTTTTTGAAGGCTATGAAGCGATGTTAAAATCTGATTTGATTGAAGCTGTATATATACCTTTACCACCAGGCCTACATTATTATTGGGCTAAAAAAGCCTTAATGTATAATAAACATGTTTTGGTTGAAAAACCTTCAACTACAAATTATTTACATACTAAAGAATTGCTAGATTTAGCAAATGAAAAACAACTTGCTTTACATGAAAATTATATGTTTGTATTTCATTCTCAAATAGATTATGTAAAAAAATTAATTAAAGAAAATTTTTTTGGAAAGATAAGATTAATTACGATTAATTTTGGTTTTCCATTTAGAGGGGCTAATGATTTTAGATATAATAAATCTCTAGGTGGTGGAGCTTTGCTTGATTGTGGTGGTTATACCCTTAAACTTGCTAAAATATTATTGGGCGATTCTTGTAAAGTTGTTAATGCAAACTCGGGATTTACAAACGATTATGAAGTAGATATTTATGGGTCAGCTATGCTTAGAAATGATAGTGGAATAGTCGCCAATATTGCTTTTGGAATGGACAACACGTATAAATGTGATTTAGAAATTTGGGGCAGTAAAGCAAGCTTGCTTACTAAGCGTATACTAACAGCTCCAGATGATTATAAACCTATTTTCATTTTAAATGAAAATGGTTTAGAAAGTGAAGTTACTCTTGAAAGTGATAAAGCATTTATGAAATCAATAAAGTATTTTCATGAGAGTATTATTAACGAAGATATTAGAAAAACAAATTATCAAAATATATTGAATCAAAGTGAGTTAGTTCAAGATTTTATGGATAAAGCATCAAGTAAATAAAAAAGGAGAATTAATATGAAAGGTATAGTATTAGCCGGAGGAAAAGGATCAAGACTTTACCCTATAACCGTTTCAACATCAAAACAATTATTGCCAATTTATGATAAACCTTTGATATATTATCCCTTATCAATATTATTATTGGCTAGGATAAAAGAAATTTTGATTATTTCAACACCAGATGATATTGATCAATATAAAAAATTATTGAAAGATGGCTCACATTTAGGTATAACTATTGAATATGCTGTTCAAGAAAAACCTAGAGGTTTAGCTGATGCTTTTATTATAGGTGAAAAATTTATTGGAAAAGACAATGTTTGTTTAATCTTGGGAGATAATGTTTTTTATGGTCAGTATTTGAGTGGAACTCTTAAAGAAGCTGCGAATATTCAAGAAGGAGCATTAATTTTTGGATATCCAGTAAAAAATCCAAAAGAATTTGGTGTAGTTCAATTTGACGAAAAGTATAATGTTATCTCGATTGAGGAAAAACCAGAAAAACCGAAATCAGAATATGCTGTTCCTGGAATCTATTTTTATGACAATGATGTGGTAGAAATAGCTAAAAATGTTGAACCATCAGCTAGAGGTGAAATCGAAATTACAGCCATTAATAATGAATATTTAAAACGCGGTAAATTATCATGCTTGCCACTTGGTAGAGGTATGGCGTGGATTGATACTGGGTCGCCTGAAGGATTATTACAAGCTAGTAATTTTGTGTCAACTATTCAATCAATGCAAGGTTTTTATATTTCAGCAATTGAAGAAATAGCGTGGCGAAAAGGATTTATCAGTGATAATCAATTATATGAAATAGGCTATTTGTTAAGACAAACAGAATATGGAAAGTATTTGATGTCTTTGATTGAGGATAAGATTTAAATTCGTAGTTTAATTAGTAATTTATATTAACTTTAGAAAGAAAAAATTATAAAATTTATTTTTTATAACTTGGAGGAATTTGAAATGTCAAAAGTAAAAAGCATAGCAATTATTGGCGCGAATGGCTACATTGCACGCAATTTAGTGTATAAACTAAAAAAAAGTTATAATGATGTATTCAATTTAGAATTATATGATGTTCAGCCTTCGCATATTGATAATTATCCAAATTATAAACAAATTGATTTGTTGAATATTGAAACACTCGATAATATAAACTATGATTGTGATTATATGTTTATATTTTCAGGAAAAACTGGAACAAGTGCTGCTTTTTACGATTACAAAAATTTTATCAATATTAATGAAATAGGACTGTTGAATTTATTAACTAAGTATTTATATTATAAATCATCTGCTAAAATAATATTTCCATCAACAAGATTAATTTACAAAGGAATTAGTGATGCCTTGCTTAAGGAAGAAGCTGAAAAGGAATTTTTATCAGTTTATGCAATAAACAAATATAGTGCTGAACAATATTTAAAATTATATTCAAAAGTTTTCAATCTTAAATATGTGATTTTTAGAATACCAGTTGTTTATGCAACGATGGTAGAAGATGCCTCATCATACGGTACAATTGGTTTCTTTTTAAATGAAGCAAAAAAAGGTAATGATATAAATATTTTTGGCGACGGTGCTCAAAAAAGAACATTTGTTCATGTTGATGATTTATGTGAAGCTTTGATAAAAGGAGCTGTTTCAAATAAAACAGATAACGATGTTTTTAATATTGGGGGACTAAATAATATTAGTATAAAAGAAGCAGCTTTAGCAGTTGCTAAGGCTTACAAAGTAAGCATTAAGCAGGTCGAATGGCCTGAAATTGCATATAAAACCGAGTCAGGCGATACACTTTTTGATTCGTCAAAATTTGATGAAACTGTAAATTTTAAATACCAAAGAAATTTTTTTAAATGGCTTCTTGAGTATAAAGATAAAAACGATTAAATGGAGGTTTAAATGAAATTATTAATAACCGGTGGGGCTGGTTTCATTGGTGGAAACTTCACACAATATATGATTGATAAATATCATGACTATGAGATAGTTGTTTTAGATTCTTTAACTTATGCAGGCAATTTAGAAACTTTAGCACCTATTATAAATAACAAAAATTTTAAGTTTATAAAAGGTGATATTACTGACAGAGAGTTAATACATGATTTGTTTGAAAAAGAAAAATTTGATGTGGTAGTTAATTTTGCGGCTGAATCACATGTTGATAGATCAATTGAAAACCCAGAAATTTTCTTAAAAACAAATATCATCGGAACTCAAGTTTTAATGGATGCTTCTTTAAAATATAAAGTTCAAAGATTTCATCAAGTATCGACTGATGAAGTATATGGAGATTTACCGTTAAATAGACCTGATTTATTGTTTACTGAAACTACACCTCTTAAAACTTCAAGTCCATATTCAGCTTCAAAAGCTTCAGCTGATTTGTTAGTATATGCATATTATAGAACTTTTAAACTACCAATTACCGTTTCGAGATGCTCTAATAATTATGGGCCTTATCAATTCCCTGAAAAATTAATTCCTTTAATGATTAAAAATGCTTTAGAAAATAAGAGTTTACCAGTTTATGGTAAAGGAGAAAATGTAAGAGATTGGCTACATGTCTATGATCATTGTACTGCTATTGATTTAATTATTCACAAAGGTAGGATAGGGGAGACTTATAATATTGGAGGGCACAACGAAAGAGCTAATATTGATGTTGTTAAAACTATTTTAAAAGAATTAAAAAAGCCAACTAGTTTAATAAACTATGTTACTGATAGACCGG
>JAQUUM010000068.1 GCA_028693885.1 Bacilli bacterium | reverse complement strand
AGAATATTAAACCAAAAGATATAATGACAGAAGATGCATTCTATAATGCATTAACTGTTGATATGGCTTTGGGTTGTTCTACAAACTCTGTTTTACATTTGCTTGCTATAGCAAATGAAGCGAATGTGAATATTGATTTAAAAATAATTAATGAAGTTAGTAAAAAAACTCCTAATTTATGTAAATTAGCTCCAGCTGGCCCGTATCATGTTCAAGATTTAAATGATGCAGGTGGAGTTTATGCAGTAATGAAAGAATTAATGAAGAAAGAACTTATTCATTTAGATACTTTGACTGTAACCACAAAAAAAATGGGAGAAAATTTAGCGAATTATAAATTTACTACTCTAAATAGAGAAGTTATAAGAAATATAGAAACTCCATATTCTGAGACTGGTGGTCTAGCTGTTTTGTTTGGAAATATTGCAGTTAATGGTGCTGTAGTAAAGCGAAGCGCTGTTGCGCCAGAAATGCTTAAACATAAAGGAAAAGCAAGAGTTTTTGATTCTGAAGAATCAGCTATAAAATCTATATATTCTGGAAATATAGTGGCGGGTGATGTCGTAGTTATTAGATATGAGGGACCTGCAGGAGGCCCTGGCATGAGAGAAATGTTATCGCCAACTTCTGCAATTGCTGGAATGGGTTTAGATAAAGAAGTTGCATTAATAACTGACGGACGTTTTTCTGGTGCTACTAGAGGAGCAGCAATCGGTCATATTGCACCTGAAGCTATTGCAGGTGGTTTAATTGCGTATGTTCAAGAAAATGATATTATAAGTATTGATATAAATAATTATAGTATAGAATTATTAGTTTCAGAAGAGGAAATTTGCAAACGAAAAAAAGAAATCAAAATCAAAGAAAATAATGATCTAACAGGCTATATAAAAAGGTATTCTAAAATGGTAACTTCTGCTGATAAGGGAGCTGTTTTAAAACAATAGGAGAAAAAGATGGATAGAAGAATAAAAATATTTGATACGACATTAAGAGATGGAGAACAAGCTCCTGGCTGTAGTATGAATTTAATAGAAAAAATAGAAATTGCTAAGCAATTAGAGTCATTAGGCGTCGATGTCATCGAAGCAGGTTTTGCAATTTCTTCGCCTGGAGATTTTGAATCTGTCAAAGAAATTTCAAAAACTGTAAAGAAATGTGCAGTTTCTTCATTGGCTAGAGCAAATATAAAGGATATCGATGCTGCATATGAAGCTACTAAAGAGGCAGTTCATCCTGTTATCCATATTTTTATTGCTACTTCTGATATTCATATGAAATATAAACTTAAGAAAACTCCTGAAGAAGTACTGACTCAGGCTATAGAAATGGTAAAATATGGAAAATCTCTTTGTGATGATATAGAGTTTTCTGCTGAAGATGCTGGCAGAAGTGATTTAGCTTTTCTTGCAAAAGTTGTAACAGAAGTAATTAAAGCTGGTGCTAATACCATTAACTTACCTGATACTGTTGGATATAGAACCCCTATTGAGATTGCAGAGATGATAGGTTATATAAAAAAGAATGTCCCTAATATTGATCAAGCCATTATTTCGGTTCACTGCCATAATGATTTAGGATTAGGTGTTGCTAATTCTATTGCAGGCATTGAGGCAGGTGCTGGGCAGGTAGAATGCACTATAAATGGATTAGGAGAAAGAGCAGGTAATGCTGCTTTAGAAGAAATAGTGATGGTTTTAAAAACTCGCTATAAAAGATTGCAATGTATAACTAATGTTGATACTACTCAAATTTATAGAACTAGTAAATTAGTGTATAATATTTTGGGTATGATTCCACCTATTAATAAACCGATTGTAGGAGCAAATGCATTTGCTCATGAAGCTGGAATTCACCAACACGGTGTTTTAGCTGAAAAATCAACTTATGAGATTATGACTCCTGAGTCAGTTGGTGTAACTAAAAATAATATGGTTTTGGGAAAACATTCAGGTAAACATGCATTTTCTGATAGACTTAAATCTATGGGATATAATTTGGCTGAACAAGAAATAGAAGTTGCGTTTAAAAAATTTAAGGATTTGTGTGATAAGAAAAAAGAGATCTATGACAGTGATTTAGAAGCTATTGTTGCTAACAAAGAACAAGAAATTAAAAAAATTGAATTGCTAGGATTCGAAGTGCATACAAGAAGTGATGCTAGTTCAATTTGTTCTGTAAAATTGAGATATCAAAACAAAGAAATTGAAAAAGTTTCTTTGGGCTATGGCCCAATTGATGCTTCGTTTAATGCAATAAACAAGGTTGTGTCTCCGCTGGTGTTTAAACTAGAAAGTTATATTATAAATGCTGTAACCGATGGAGTGGATGCTCAAGGAGAAGTTGTTGCAAAAGTTAAAGTTCAAGATAAAATGATTACGGGTAGAGGACTTTCAAGTAACATCATTGAATCTAGTATAAGAGCTTATATTAATGCAATTAACAAATATTTTAATATGGGAGTTAACAAATAATTATGAAAAAAATTGAAACTTTTGATTCAACTCTGCGTGATGGTGCACAAAGCGAGGATATATCATTTTCTGTAAATGATAAAATAAACATTGTAAAAACTTTAGATGAGTTTGGGATTACTTATATTGAAGCTGGTAATCCTGCATCTAATCCTAAAGACTTAGAATTTTTCGAAAAATTGTCTCAAATAGAATTGAAAAATTCTAAAATATGCGCATTTGGGAGCACTAGAAGAAAAAAATCAAAAGTTGAAGATGATGCTAATATAAAAGCTTTACTTAGTACCAATACTAGTGTTATATCTATTTTTGGAAAAACATGGGATTTACACGTAAAAGAAGTAATACAAACAACTCTAGAAGAAAATTTAGAAATGATTTATGACACTATAAAGTATTTTAAAAATTTCGGAAAAGAAGTTATTTTTGATGCAGAACATTTTTTTGATGGTTACAAAAGCAATGCTAGTTACGCAATAAAAGTATTACAAAATGCAGTAGATGCTGGAGCTGACGTTTTGTGTTTGTGCGATACTAATGGTGGTGTATTGCCAAATGAGGTTAAAAATATCGTCTCTACTGTTGTTAATCAGTTTAAAGATGTTAGAATCGGGATACATGCTCATAATGATTCTGGCTGTGCTGTAGCAAACTCAATTATTTCAATTGAAGAAGGCGCAGTTCAAGTTCAAGGTACTTTTCTTGGATTTGGTGAACGTTGTGGTAATGCTGATCTAAGTGCAATCATTCCTAGTTTAAACTTAAAAACAGAATATATTTGCGATGTAAAGCTAGAACTTATTACCGAAACGGCTAAAAAAATTTCTGGTATTTCAAATATAAAACTTTTAAATAATAAACCATTTGTTGGAAAAAGTGCTTTTGCTCATAAGGCTGGTATGCATATAGATGGAGTATTAAAAAATTCTAAGTCATTTGAACATATTGATCCTGATTTAGTAGGAAATAAAAGAAGATTCTTAATTTCAGAAGTTGCAGGTAGGGGCAGCGTGCTTGAAAAAATTAAATCTTTTGCTCCGGAGATAGATAAGAGTTCTCCTTTGTTATCAAAAATCATAGACACACTTAAAGATTTAGAACATAAAGGTTATCAATTTGAATCTTCTGATGCTTCATTTGAAATACTAGTTAAAAAAATTTTAGGAACTTATAATTCTCATTTTAAACTTAATCTGTATAAAACTATGGGTGAGTTTCCTATGGCGGATAATGAATTTCCATCATATGCTACTGTAAAAGTAGAAGTTAATGGAACTTCTGAAATGACTGCAGCATCTGGAAATGGGCCTGTAAATGCTTTAGATACAGCTTTGAGAAAAGCTTTGGTTGTTTTTTATCCAAACTTGTCTAAGATGAAATTGGTTGATTATAAAGTTAGAGTGCTTGATCAAAAACAAGCAACTGCTGCTACAACTAGAGTTTTGATTGAAAGTACTAATGGTAGGGATAACTGGACAACTATTGGTGTTTCAACCGATATTATTGAGGCGAGCATTATTGCTCTTATAGACTCAATCGAATACTTTCTTGAAAAAGATCGTGTTTAAAAAAACGAAAGGTATAAATACAATATGGCAAAAATGACAATGACTCAAAAAATACTTGCTTCAAAAGCTAATATCGCTCAATTGACAGCAGGAGAATTAATACTAGTAGATTTAGATATGGTTTTAGGAAATGATATTACTTCACCGGTAGCCATATCAGAGTTCAATAAAATAGGGAAAAAAGAAGTTTTTTCAAAAGAAAAAATATCTTTAGTAATGGATCATTTTGCTCCGAATAAAGATATAAAAGCAGCTGAACAATGTAAAATGTGCAGAGATTTTGCTAATGATAAAGAAATTATTAATTTTTTTGATGGTGGAGAAATGGGGATTGAGCATGCTTTGCTGCCTGAAAAAGGATTGGTTACAAGTGGTGATGTAGTAATAGGTGCGGATAGTCATACCTGTACTTATGGAGCTTTGGGTGCGTTTGCAACTGGTGTAGGCTCTACTGATATGGCAGTTGGAATGGCTACTGGAAAAGCTTGGTTTAAAGTTCCTAGTGCTATAAGTTTTGTATTAAAAGGAAAACTTAATAAATGGGTAACAGGTAAAGATGTGATTTTGCACATAATTGGAAAAATCGGTGTAGATGGAGCTTTGTATAAATCAATGGAATTTTCAGGTGAAGGTGTTTCTACATTATCTGTTAGTGACAGGTTGTGTATTTGCAATATGGCAATTGAGGCAGGTGCAAAAAACGGAATTTTTCCAGTAGATGAAAAAACATTAAAATTTTTAAAAGCTGCAAAAGCAAAAACACCAAAAATCTTTTCTGCTGATCAAGATGCAGTTTATGATGAAGTATATGAAATTGATTTAAGTGAAATTAAGCAAACTGTTGCATTTCCTCATTTGCCTGAAAATACTAAAACTTTTGATCAAATTGAAAATATAAAAATTGATCAAGTTGTAATAGGTAGTTGTACAAATGGAAGATTAGAGGATTTAATATTGGCAGCAAAAATATTAAAAGGAAAAAAGGTTGCAAAAGGAGTTAGAGTAATAATTATTCCAGCAACTCCCAAAATATATATGCAAGCAATGCAAAAAGGATTGTTTAAGATATTCTTAGATTCGGGTGCTTTGGTTTCAACTCCGACTTGTGGGCCTTGCTTAGGAGGACATATGGGAATTTTAGCTAAGGGAGAAAGAGCTGTTGCTACTACAAATAGAAATTTTGTTGGTCGAATGGGGCATGTTGAATCTGAAGTTTATCTTGCAAGTCCTGCTGTTGCTGCGGCTAGTGCTATAACTGGTAAAATATCTAGCACTAAGGAGGTTTTATAATGAAAGTAGAAGGAAAAGTAATAAAATATGGCAATAATGTAGATACGGATGTCATTATTCCGGCTAGATATTTAAATACTATTGATAAAAAAGAATTAGCTTCACATTGCATGGAAGACTTAGATAAAGATTTTTTAAATAAAATTTCAAAAGGCGACATTATGGTTGCTGGAAAAAATTTTGGTTGTGGATCTTCTAGAGAACATGCGCCAATTGCGATTAAAGAAAGTGGAATTTCTTTAATCATCGCTGAAAGTTTTGCAAGAATATTTTATCGAAACTCAATCAATATTGGCTTGCCAATTATTGAAAGTGTAGAAGCTGCTCAAGATATTAAAAATGGAGATGAATTAGTAGTTGATTTTGATAAAGGCATTGTAAAAAATGTTACGAAAAATAAAGAGTATAAAGTCCCTGCGTTCCCTGTTTTTGTGCAAAAAATCATTACTAATAACGGCTTAGTTGAGATGGTTAAATCTGGAGAATTAAATAAATAAAATAAAAATCTTTGAAAGGAGAAAAACTCTTATAGAAATAAGAGTTTTTAATGATTAAATGAAGTATAGAATTGCATTATTAAAAGGCGATGGGATAGGACCGGAAATTGTAAATAGTGCTTGCCAAGTTTTGGATGCTATAGGTACTAGATATGGACACAAATTTGAGTATCAAGATTTTTTAGCAGGGGGTTGTTCAATCGATAAATACGGTATTCCTTTAACTGAAGAAACTATAAAAGGTTGTAAGGAGAGTGATAGTGTTTTACTAGGTGCTGTTGGAGGACCAAAATGGGACACTTTACCGGGACACTTAAGACCAGAAAAAGCTTTGTTAGGAATAAGGTCGGCCTTGGGGTTGTTTTCTAATATAAGACCAGCAAAATTATATCCTGCATTAAAAGGCGCTTGCCCATTGAAACCTGAAATAGTAAAAGACGGCTTTGATATAGTTATCGTAAGAGAATTAACAGGTGGAATGTATTTTGGTGATAATGGAAGAAGAGACGGCAAAAATGGACTTGAAGCTTATGATACTGAATGCTATAGCGCTATGGAAATAGAAAGGATCGGAAGGGTTGCTTTTGAAACTGCTATGAAAAGAGGAAAGAAACTTACAAGTGTAGATAAAGCCAATGTGCTTGAAAGTTCAAGATTATGGAGAGAGACCATTCACTCTTTAGCAAAGGAGTTTCCGGAAGTAGAGTTAATAGATATGCTGGTAGATAATGCTGCTATGCAATAGGTGCGAAATCCTCATCAATTTGATGTAATTGTAACTTCGAATATGTTTGGAGATATTTTATCAGACG